>JAIROU010000174.1 GCA_031257375.1 Bifidobacteriaceae bacterium | reverse complement strand
CCTACCAGTTGGAGGGCGAGCGGGCGCGCTACGCCCTGGAGGGGTCGATCGCCGTGACCGGCTCGCTGGTCCAGTGGCTGCGCGACAACTTGGGGCTGATCGAATCGGCCCCCGAGGTCGAGGCCCTGGCCCGGACGGTCAAGGACAACGGCGGGGCCTACGTGGTGCCAGCCTTCTCGGGCCTGTTCGCGCCCTACTGGCGGACTGACGCCAGGGGCGTGATCACCGGCCTGACCAGGTACGTCAACAAAGGCCACCTGGCCCGCGCGGCCCTTGAGGCGACCGCCTACCAGACCCGCGACGTGCTCGACGCGGCCGCCTTGGACGGGGCTTTTCTGAACGAGCTGCGAGTCGACGGCGGCATGGTCGGCAACTCCTTGCTGATGCAGTTCCAGGCCGACATCCTGGGTGTGGGCGTGGTCCGCCCGGCCATGGCCGAGACCACCGCCCTGGGCGCGGCGTACGCCGCCGGCCTGGCGGCCGGCTATTGGGACTCGTTGGACCAACTGCGGGCCAACTGGCGCGAGGGCGCCCGCTGGGCGCCCCGCATGTCCCCGGGCAAGCGCGAACGCCTCTACGCGGAGTGGCAAAAGGCCGTCCAGCGCTCACTCGACTGGGTCTGACCGCGGGCGCGGGTTGGCGCCGCCCCGCGCGTCGCGGCATCGTGGTAGGTCGTTGGCGGCGGCGGGACGGGCAACTCTGTGAATCCCCGGATTGATGCGTGTGAATCCCCGGAATCAATTGTTGGAATCCCCGGAACCAGGCGTGTGAATCCCCGGAATGAGCTATCTTGTCATATATGAATGAGCAGCTAGACCCACTGTTTCGGCGGCATGCGGCGATGCTCGTGGAGGAAGCTCTGACAGACACGCCCATCGTTGTCATTCAAGGCGCGCGCCAGGTTGGCAAGAGCACCCTGGCCAAGCAGATCGCCGACGGCCGCCGCGCTGTCCAGGTCAGCCTTGACGACGCCGACGCGCTTGACTTCGCCCAGTTCGACCCGGCGGGCTTTGTCGCCCAGGGCGCAGACCAGCTGTTGGTCGTGGACGAGGCCCAACGGGCGCCGCAGATCATCCTGCCGCTCAAAGCCGAGGTCGACCGCGACCGAAGACCCGGCCGGTTCCTGTTGACCGGCTCGTCCGACTTGTTGCGCGTCCGGGGCGCCGGCGATTCGCTGGCGGGGCGGGCCGAGACCATCCGGCTGTTCCCACTCAGCCAGGGCGAGATAGCCCGGCGGGCCGAACCTGAGCGGTTCGTCGCCACACTGGCCGAAGCCCCTAACTCGGTCCACGGCATCGGACTCCAAGACCTGCCCGAGCGCCTGGCCGGCGGCGGCTTCCCAGAACCGCTGAAGCGCCCCACCCCTCGTGCCCAAGCGCGCTGGTTTGACAGCTATGTCGAACGGCTGGCCAGCCACGACGCGAACGAGGCCAACCGGGGCCGGTTCGCCCGGCGGTTCCGCGGGCTGCTGACGGTGGTGGCGGCGCGGGGCCAATCAGAACTGAATGTGGCCCGCCTGGCGCGCGATTCCGGCATCCCGGAAACCTCGCTGGCGGAGTATCTCGACCTAGCCGAATCGATGTACCTGCTCGAGCGTCTGCCCGCCTGGGGCCTAGACCTGCTCGGCCGGACGATACGGCGCCCCAAGGTGGGCCTGGTCGACACCGGCCTGGGCGCCCACCTGGCCAGATTCAGACCGGCCCAGGCCGGCCAGGTGCCCGGGCGCGAGGCTTTCGGCGCTTTGCTGGAGCAATTTGTGGCCGGGGAGTTGCGCCGCCAGCGGTCATGGTCGCCCACGCCGTACGAGCTATACCACTACCGCGAAGACGCCAGGCGGGAAGTCGACTTGGTGGTTGAGCTCGAGGACTCGACCATCATCGGCGTGGAGGTGAAGGCCACGGCCCATCCCGGCCGCGCCCACCTGGCCCAGCTTGAGGCGTTGCGCGAACGGGTGGGCGGCCGCCTGCGCCGCGGCGTCTTGTTGCACACCGGCCGGGCCGTCCAGCACCGCGACGGCTGGTTGTCCGTACTGCCGGTCGACTCGCTGTGGTCGTGACCGGGGTGATAAGGCCGCCACCCGGCCACCCCGCCACCCCGCCACCTGGCCACCCCGACGGGCGGCCGGGTGCCCGCTCAAACGGCATCGGGCAAATCCCCGCCGCTCAAACGGCATCGGGCAACTGAAGATCGGGGGCCAAGCAAAAGCTGGAAGGCCCCGCCGGGACAAAGCGCCGGCGGGGCCTTCCAGGGGGAACGCAAGGGTCAGTCGACCCTGGGCAGATCCTCGTCCCGGACCGGGGCGCCGGCCATGACCGGGGCCGGTTCGGCCGAGTGCGGCAGGAAGACGAACTTGGCGTCCGAGCCCTCGCCGGTGGCGTCGACCTCGACCCGTTCGCCCCGGCGGATCTCTCCGAACAGGATCTTCTCCGAGAGCACGTCCTCGATCTCGCGCTGGATGGCGCGGCGCAGCGGGCGGGCGCCCAGGACCGGGTCGTAGCCGCGGGCGGCCAACAGCTTGCGGGCGGCCTCGGTCAGGGCGATGGACATGCCCTGGTCCTTCAAACGCTCGCCCAGGCGGGCCATCATCAGGTCGACGATCTCCTCGATCTGCGACTGGGTCAACTGCGGGAAGACGATCGTGTCGTCCACGCGGTTCAAGAACTCCGGCCGGAAGTGCTGCTTCAACTCGTCCTGGACCTTGTTCTTCATCCGCTCGTAGTCGTTCGACAGGGCGCCGCCGGCCTGGAAGCCGGTCTGGACGCCCTTGGCGATGTCCTTGGTGCCCAGGTTGGTCGTCATGATGATGACCGTGTTCTTGAAGTCGACCGTGCGGCCTTGGGCGTCGGTCAGCTTGCCTTCCTCAAGGATCTGCAGCAGCGAGTTGAAGATGTCGGCGTGGGCCTTTTCGACCTCGTCGAACAGCACCACCGAGAACGGCTTGCGCCGGACCTTCTCGGTCAACTGGCCGCCCTCGTCGTAGCCCACGTAGCCGGGGGGCGAGCCGAACAGGCGCGAGACGGTGTGGCGCTCGGAGTACTCCGACATGTCGAGTTGGATCAGCGAGTCCTCGTCGCCGAACAAGAACTCGGCCAGGGCCTTGGCCAATTCGGTCTTGCCGACGCCGGTCGGCCCGGCGAAGATGAACGAGCCGCCGGGGCGCTTGGGGTCCTTCAGGCCGGCCCGGGTGCGGCGGATCGCCTGGGACAGGGCCTTGATGGCCTCGTCTTGGCCGATCACCCGCTTGTGCAACTCGTCCTCCATGCGCAGCAGGCGGCTCGACTCCTCCTCGGTCAGCTTGACCACCGGGATGCCCGTGGACATGGCCAGGACCTCCGCGATCAACTCCTCGTCGACTTCCGCCACGGTGTCCAGGTCGCCGGCCCGCCAGGCCTTCTCGCGCTCGGCGCGGGCCTCGGTCAGCTTGCGCTCGTCGTCGCGCAAGGCGGCGGCCTTCTCGAAGTCCTGGTTGTCGATGGCGATTTCCTTCTCGCGGCGGGTCTCCGCGATCTGCTCGTCCATCTCCCTCAGCTCTGGCGGGGCGGTCATGCGGCGGATCCGGAGTCTTGCCCCGGCCTCGTCAATCAGGTCGATGGCCTTGTCCGGCAAGAAGCGGTCGTTGACGTAACGGTCCGCCAACTGGGCGGCCGCCACCAGGGCGGCATCGGTGATCGACACCCGGTGGTGCGACTCGTAACGGTCGCGCAGACCCCGCAGAATGTCGATGGTGTGGGCCACATTCGGCTGCTGGACCTGGATCGGCTGGAAGCGCCGCTCCAGGGCCGGGTCCTTCTCGACGTACTTGCGGTACTCGTCAAGCGTCGTCGCGCCAACCGTCTGCAGTTCCCCGCGGGCCAGCATCGGTTTTAGGATCGAGGCCGCGTCGATGGCCCCCTCGGCCGCGCCGGCGCCGACCAGCGTGTGAATCTCATCGATGAACAAGATGATGTCGCCCCTGGTCCTGATTTCCTTGAGGACCTTCTTGAGGCGTTCCTCGAAGTCGCCGCGATAGCGCGACCCGGCCACCAGCGACCCCAGGTCGAGGGTGTAAAGCTGCTTGTCCTTGAGGGTCTCGGGGACGTCGCCGCGGACGATGTCCTGGGCCAGGCCCTCGACTATGGCGGTCTTGCCGACGCCGGGCTCCCCGATCAGCACCGGGTTGTTCTTGGTCCGCCGGCTCAGCACCTGCATGACCCGCTCGATCTCCTTGGCCCGCCCGATCACCGGGTCGAGTTTGCCCTCGCGGGCGGCCTGGGTCAGGTTCATCCCGAACTGGTCCAGGATGGCGCTGCCGGCCGGTGTCGATTCGGCCGGGGCGGTCCCCGCCATCGCCTCTTTGCCCTGATAGACCTGCAACATCTCGATCACCTGTTGGCGCAGGCGGCCCAGATCGGCGCCGAGTTTGACCAGCACCCTGGCGGCCACGCCCTCGCCCTCGCGGATCAGCCCCAGCAAGATGTGCTCGGTGCCGATGTAGTTGTGCCCCAGTTGGAGCGCTTCGCGCAGCGTCAACTCAAGCACCCGCTTGGCCCTGGGAGTGAAGGGAATGTGGCTCCCGGAGGGCGACTTCTGTCCCTCGCCGATGATCTCCTGCACCTGGTTGCGCACGCCGTCGAGGGTCATCCCGATCGCCTCGAGGGCCTTGGCGGCCACGCCCTCGCCCTCGTGGATCAGCCCCAGCAGAATGTGCTCCGTGCCCAGGTAATTGTGATTGAGCAGCCTGGCCTCCTCCTGGGCCAGCACAATCACCCTGCGCGCACGATCCGTAAAGCGCTCAAACATAGTGCTCCTTCGTAACCGGGCCGGGTCTGGCTTCGGCGGCTTCCGAAGCGAAAACCCAGCCCATTGAATCGACTTTAGCCAGCGGCCGGCGGCGTTTTGGCCATGTTCGCCCAAGGCGCAGAGGTCTTTATCCCCCCGAGACCTGGTCAGACGGCCGGTATCGCCGCCGCTCGCTTCCGGCCAATCGAACGCCGCTCGCCGCCCAGTAATTCCCTCGGCCCGGCCGTGTTCGTCCACAGCAAGTTTGGCCCGATGCCGCCTGGCCCGCCCGCTCGCCCGGCCCGCTCAGGTTTCGATGACCAGGGTGACGGGGCCGTCATTGGTCAGCGTCACCGCCATGTCGGCGCCGAAAACGCCCCGGGCGACCACCAGGCCGCGTTCTTCCAGGGCGGTCGCCACCAGTTCGACCAGCGGCTCGGCCTCTGGTCCGGGGGCGGCCTTCGACCAGGACGGGACGCGGCCCTTCTTGGTGTCGGCGTACAGGGTGAACTGGCTGATCACCATGACCGGGGCGGCCGCCTCCAAGACGTTGCGGCGGTCGCGCAGCAGTTTCAGCTCGGCAATCTTGCGGGCCAGTTTCAAGGCCTGGTCCGGGCCGTCGCCATGGGTCACGCCGACCAGCGCCACCAGGCCCTCGCCGCCGAACCCGGCGACCTGTCGGCCGCCGATCTCGCAGCGGGCGCCGTTCGCGCGCTGAACAACCGCTCTCATCTCACCAACCGCCCGGCCGGTCCGGCCCCGACGAGCGCGGTCCCGGCCGTCCTTGGTAAGGCTTCAGCGCCGGCCGCACGTCCACTATGAAGACCAGCGACGCGACCACGCTGGCGATCGACAGCAACCCGCCGAATGGGCGCCCCGAGCCGATCACCGGCGCCGCCCCCAGCCCAATCACCATGGCGACGGCCGTGATCGCGACCCAGGCCGGCTTGGTCAGCTTCCCGGCCGCGACGTAGGCGCCGGCCGGCGCCTTGAGAGCGATCACGAACGCCGCCACCTCCACGATCAGGGCCGCCAGCCCAAGCAGCCCGTTCAGGATCAGCAGCATGAAGCCCATCTCTCCAGATTACGCTCGGCTGAGGCAGCCACGGCCGGCCGAGGCGGCCCTTCCAAACCTGGTCGGCATCGGCTCGCCGTCTCGGCCGCCCCGGCCAGCCCCACATCGCCCGACGCCCCCCAGCCACGGCGCCAGGCGCCGCGGCTGAGCCTTACTCAAATTTGAGTCGCGCTCAAATTGCGGGTGGGGTTGGCCGGCGTTTCGCCGGGCGCCGCACCTGGCGCCCGCCCGCACCTGGCGCCTGGCGCCGTGGCTGAGCCTTACTCAAATTTGAGTCGCGCTCAGATTTCGGTTGGGGTTGGCCGACGGGGGCGGATCGGGAGTTTGTGGGTGGCGGGGCGGGCGTCGGATTCGCCGCTGGGCGGCACGATCACGGTTTGGCTGGCCGCGACCAGCCCGCCTGGCGCCCCGGCCGCCACGGCCAGTCCCGCATCGCTCGGCAGGGACCGTTTGACCAGCGCCAACGCTATGGGTCCGAGTTCGTGGTGAACGGCCGCCGAGGTCACCCGCCCAACCACTTGCCAGCCGCCGATGCCGTCCGGCTGATCGGCGGCCAGCTGGTCGCCGGGGACCCCGCCCGGGGCCTGGGGCTCGGCGGGGGCCTGGACTTCGGCGCCCGGTTCCGGCAGGGCCGCCTCCGACCCGTCCAGGTGCAAGAAGACCAGCCGGCGGGGCGGTCGGCCGAGGTTGACTATCTTGGCGACTGTCTCCTGGCCCGGATAGCAGCCCGAGTTCATGGGCGTGGTCGAGCGCAGCCAGTCGAGTTCGTGCGGCAAAGTCTTGCCGTCGGCCGCCTCGCGGCCGGCCAGCGGCCGCCAGGCGGCGATCCGCAGCCCCTCCAGCACGGCGGCGTCGATTTGGCGGTGGCCGCGCCGGGCCAGCCGGTCGGGCAGCGGCGAGGCGGCCCCCGGATCGTAGATGTGGCTGGTCAAACCTGTCCAGGCAGACCCGGGATGATCCGCTCCGAGGGCGTAGCGCGGGTACACGTGCCCGCGTCGGCCGACCCTGGCCCGTTCAGCGCTGGTTGGCGGCAACGGCCAGTCGTCCCGCAGGGCGCAGTGGGCGCTGAGCGCCGCGAGCGGGTTGCGCGGCCGGGCGGGTGCGGGGTCGTCGGCTGGGGTTCGGCTGCCCCGCGCGGCCGGCCCACCCGGCTCGACGGCCGGCGGTTGGCCACCGGGCGGGGTGGTTGGCCCCGGGCCGTCCAGTTGGGCGGGCGGCGGTTGGCCACCCGGCGGGGCGGTTGACTGCCGGTCGGACGGCGGGGCCGGGGTCACCAGGACCCTGAGGTCTGGGCGGGCTTCGGCCGCAGCCCGCAGGCGGAAGCGCCTGGAGTTGAGCAGTTCGGCCAGCGCCTCGCCCGAGCCGTCGGTCAGCAAGACAAGACCGTCGCCCGCCCGCGCCACCATCAGGGCGAAGACGATGTGGCCCTGGCCGTCCAACAGCAGGGCCTCGGCGCCGCCGTCGCCGGGCTCCAGGCCGGGCGGCAGCGTTGTCAAGGCGCTCACCAGTCTGAGCGCGTCCGGGCCGGTCAAGGCGACCACCGCGACGGCATCGGGCAAGGCGAAAACCGGCTGCCTGGCCGCGAAGGCGCGCTGGTCGGCCAAGTCGTAGCGGCCCATGGCGGTCAGTCGGCCGCCCGGCCCAGGCGGGCGGCCATGTACGAGCCGAGCCGGTGGCCGAATCCGGCGATGTCCCAGGCCCACAGCAGATCGCCGGCGACCAGCCCGTACATTCTGGTGGCGGCGTTGACCTCGGGCGCGGAGGCGGTTCGGATGACGGCGTCGGTGGCCAGGTCGATGCGCGGACCGTCGATCTGGCCCAGGTAAAGGCTTTGGTATCCGGCCGCGTCGCTGATCAGGACTTCGATCTCGAACGGGGGGTCGATCTGGGTCTGGCCGGGGGTCACCCGCCAGAACCCGGCCTCCTGGTGCCAAAGGGCCTCGGGCTGGCCGTTCGGATCGGGCTGATCGGCTGGGGGCTGAGCGGGCGGCGGGCCGGGCGCATCGCCCGGGGAAGCGCTGCGATTCGGGCCGGGCGGTGGGCTGGATGGGGCGCCGGGCGCTGGGCTGGGCGGCGAGGCGGCGGCATCGGCGGGGTTGCCGGCCTGGTCCCCGTGCAGCCAAGTGCGGGCCTGATAGGCCAGGTAGGGGCCGTCGGCGGGCTCGAACCGGATTTCCTGGCGGATGCGGCCCGGCTTGATCGGCCCGTAGCCGACAGTCCCTTGGCCGCGCCACTCGCCCACCAGCCAGGCCAGCGGGTACACCTCGGGCGGCAGATCATCCCGAAACTGGGCGCTCATGCCCAGGACGGTACCCGCTCACGGCCGCCCGGCCCAAATCCGGCCCGGCCGCCGGCGCCACGCCCGACGCCCGTCCGGGCCAGCCGACCCGCCCTCAGCCAGGGGGGCGCCAGCGGACCTGTGGGAAGAGGGCGAAGTCTGTGTCGAACGTGATCACTTCGGCGTGGTTCTCGATCGCCAGGGCGGCCAGGTGGGCGTCCGGGACCAGATTGCCCGCCTGTCCGGCGGCGTCGAGCAGGCCCTTGACGATGGTCGCGTGGCCGCGGGCGGGCTCGACCGCGCGCCCGGCCGGCGACCCGAGCCACCGGTCGATGAGGTCCATCGCCTGAGCCGTCGTCAACGGGTTGGGCATGATCCGCCGGTGGGTGACGATCCTGGCGAAACCGAGCAGCGACGCCCAGGGCAGCAGCACGGGCGCGGGGCCTCGGAGCGCTCGGCGCAGCCAGGACGACGCCGCTTGATGTCGGTCCGAACCTTGGTTGGCGGCATATATCAGCACATTGACGTCGGCCAGGCCTATCAAGCGGCACCCTGCCCGAAGCTGGCGGCGTCGAGGTCGGTCAGAAGTCGGCCGGTGTGGTCCAGTTCGACCAAGGGCTCGCCCATGTCGAAGGTCGGGAAGTCGAAGGGCTCGCGGCGCTTGGACCCGAGAGCTTCGGTGACGGCTCGGTTCAGAACCTCTTTGCGACTCTCGCCGGTTTGTCGCATGGTCTGGGCGATTAGAAACTCGGCCTGCGGGTCAAGGGTCATGGTGGTGCGCACGGACCCATCGTAGTGCCGTGATACGGCCGCCGAGCTGTCATCCGGGCCGTTGGCCAGCCCGCCACCGCTGGGGGCGCCGGATGGGCGCGGCGCGCGGGGGCGTTCGCGCTGGGCGGGACGCTCGCGCCCAGGACCGCGCCCGTCCCGGCCGCCCGGCCCAAATCCGGCCCGGCCGCGGGGGCAGGTCAGCGGATCAGAGCGGCGGTCCAGACTGGGACGGCGGCGACGGCCAGGGGCAGGCAGACCAGGGCGGCGTCGCCCCAGCGCCAGGGCTGGGTCAAGACTGGCCGGGATTCGCCGACCAGCCAGATCGCGCCCGGCGCGACGGCGCAGGCCGCCGCCACGGCGGCCCCCGCCCACCAGTGCGTCACGACCGCGAAGGACATGCCCGCGCCCGCGCCGGCCGCCGCCGCGAGGCTGGCCAGCGCGCCGATTTCAGCCCGCCAGCGCCCCGGCGGCGCCAGCAGGCTCAGGCCCAGCCCAAGCGCGGCCGCCGCGATGCCCGATCCGGCCAGGACGGCCAGGTCCAAGAACTGGTCGAACCGCTCGGCGCTGACCCACAGGCCGATCGCCGCCACGGCGATCACGCCGGCGGTGGTCCCGGTGACCGATCTGACCAATTCCGGTCGCGGCGCCGGGCGGGTCAACTCGCGGGCGAAGACAGCCGGGAAGCCCAGCGCGATGGCCACCAGCACGGCCGTTGGGCCGGGCCGCCAAGCCGCCAGCGCAATGGTCGCCAGGGCTGTGAAACGCAAGGTCAGGCTGGCCGAATGGGGGTCGGGCAGGCGTGCCAGATCGGGCCAGCCGGCAATCAGGGCGGCGGCCGCCAGGGCGCCGGTGAAGACCATCCAAATCCGCCCGTGACCGGCCGCCGACGCCGCCCACAGCGCCCCGGCCGGCACGAAGCCGGCGGCGGCCATGATCAGCAGGCGCACCAGACGTTCCACTAGTATCTCCCTGAAGTCGAAATGACGTTAAGCAAAGGCCACAGACAACCTTACAAAGGAGCTTGCTCATGTCGGAGATTCTGCTCCTGACTGTGGCACCGGGCGCGCCCGGGTCGGTGCTGCCGGCGCTGGAGTTCCTGCCGCATCGGGTCAGGGTCATGGGTTTCGACCCGTCTTCGCTGGTCGACCTGCCGAACGCGGACCTGGTGGCGCTCGACGCCCGCCGGGACCTCCAGTCCGCCCGTTCGACCGCCCGCCTGCTCCAGGTGGCTGGCCTGGCGGCCCCGCTGGTCCTGATCGTGACCGAGGGCGGGCTGACCGCGCTGACCCCAGAATGGGGCGCCCGCGACTTCGTGCTGGCCGGAGCCTCGCCCGGCGAGGTCGAGGCCCGCATCCGGCTGGCCCTGGCGACCCCCGTGATGGTCGGCGCGAACGAGCCCGACGAGGCCATCTCCCAGGGTAACCTGGTCATCAACCCGGTCGCCTACACCGCCAAACTGCACGGCCGCAGCCTCGACCTGACCTACAAGGAGTTCGAGCTGCTGCGTTACCTGGCGGCCCATCCGGGCCGGGTTTTCACCCGCACCCAGTTGCTCCAGGAGGTCTGGGGCTACGACTACTACGGCGGCACCCGAACGGTCGATGTGCACGTCAGGCGCTTGCGGGCGAAGCTCGGGCCGGAGAACGACCAGCTTATCGGGACGGTCCGCAACGTCGGCTACCGCTTCGACGCGCCGAAGGAGCGCCACCGGTCGCGCTCAGAGCGCTCAGAGCGCTCGGAGCGGTTCGAGCGGCCGGCCGCCGGGGCTGGTGGCGGCCGGCCGCCCGCCGCCGCGCCGAGGCCGGATCCGGACCCTGGCGCCGGGCCGGACCCCGACGGCATCGGGCAAATGGCGGTCCTCGAAGACCTGACCGCCACGCCGAGCCGGCTGGACATCTGACCGCGCACTCACCTATCGGCGCGGATTCAGCTGCCGTCCGCCGACAACGCCAGCCGTCACACCCTGACCAGCATTATCAGCAGGTCCCGGTGCGTGATCAGCAACCTCACCGGCCCCTGGGCTGGGTCGGCCTCGAACAGGCAGCGAGCCTCGGGCCACTTGAAGGGCGCGCCGTTGAGCTTGCCCACCTCGGCGACGTTGGACCGCCTGTCGGTGTGGAGCCGGATCACCTCGCCAGGCCTGATGTCGCCCGCTCGTCCGCCGTTCAGATAGACGGTGAACCGGCCGCGTGGGAGCGTGGAGTCGATTTGGACCAAGACCTCGGCCCAGCCCGGCATTGGCGGGTTGGCCTGGGCGTGCTGGACCTCAGCCATCTGCTGCGCGCCGGCCGCCTGGTCGGCTTTGACCTTCTTGAGCGCCGCGAAGGAACTCAAGAACATGATCACGCCCCCGATCAGAAAGACCACGCCCGCGATTGGTGCGAGGTTCCACGCCACGGACATGATCCCCAGGATCACCGCCACGCATCCACCGATGCACGTCATGATCAGGTTGAACCGCATTTCAGCCTCCTTCGATAAACGGGGGCGATTCCACCACCCGCCCCCTGCGATGTTTGCCCTCGCCGTTCACGTTAGGACGCCCCATCTCCGGCCGGGTCTGCTGTTTGCAGACAGTTGCACTTCGCCAAGTCCACGCGCCAGTTGCGTCTGGGTGGGCCGTCGGGGTGGGTCGCCCGCGGGCCTCTTGAGCCATGCGCCGCTCGCCCTGTTCGATCCGTCCGATCCGTTCGGCCCGTTCGGCCCGTCCGGGGACGCAGTCGCGCGTCGTGGCGCAAGGTGTGTCCCCAAGTATGAGACGAAAGGACCGTCCCCGGGTTTAGGGGGCGGTCAGGGTTGATGTGAAGTGGTATTTGTCGCCGCGGTATAGGTGGTCTCCGACTTCGATCAGGTCGCCAAGGTGGTCGCGGGCGTAGCGCTTCATGGTGACGCAGGCGGCGCCGGGATCGGTGGCGAGGAGTTTGGCCTCGGCGGCGGTGGCGGCGCGGGCGCCGATTAGCTGGGTGGCCGTCCGGAAGGAGGCGCCTTGGGCGCGCATCAGGTCGTAGAGGCCGCGTTGGTCCAGGGCCTCGGCGGTGACGGTGTTGAAGCGCGCCGGAATCCAGTTGCGCATCAGGGCTATGGGCGTGGCGCCGGCGCCGCGCAGGCGGACTATCTCGATCAACCCTTGGTCGGAGCCGAACAGGTCGGCCAGTTCGGCAGTCGGTTCTGTCAGGCGCAGAGACTGGGTGGTGGTGCGCGGTTCCAGCCCGGCGGCGGCCATGTCGTCGTAGAAGGAGG
Source organism: Bifidobacteriaceae bacterium (assembly GCA_031257375.1). Lineage (GTDB taxonomy): Bacteria > Actinomycetota > Actinomycetes > Actinomycetales > WQXJ01 > JAIRTF01. The sequence goes on along the minus strand of JAIROU010000174.1, from coordinate 119 downwards.
TGAAGGCGACCGGGCGGACGATCGACGCGCTGACGACTCGGGTGCCGACGCCCCGCTGGCGGACGAGCAGACCGGCGTCGACTAAGCGCGAGACGGCTTGGCGAATTGTTGGGCGGGAC
>JAIROU010000160.1 GCA_031257375.1 Bifidobacteriaceae bacterium | reverse complement strand
CTGCCAGCCCTCGCCGTCGAGACGCTGCGCCGAACACGCGCCGCGCGGGCGGCCAACGATGCCGCTGTCGTCTTCCCCTCCGCCGCGGGCACCTTGCGCCCGCCCGCCAACTTCCGCCGGCAGTGGCGCGAAGCCCGGCGCGACACCGGCTTCGAGTGGGTCACGCCGCACACATTGCGGAAAACTGTTGCGACCTTGTTGGACCGCGAGCGCACCACCGCCGATGCCGCCGCCCAGCTTGGCCACTCCAGCCCGAACGCGACCAGGACGCACTATATCCACAAGGCCCACCAGGCCCCGGACCTGACCGACGTGCTCCAACAGTTGCGCCCTTCGTCGCCCGGGCCCTTGCCGATGGGGCTGTGACCATCTCGGCGCTGGCGCTGACGCCTTGGCAGAGCGGGCACCTGCTGGGCATCGAAGTCCTCGGCCATGACTGCCCTGGCTGCGGAAAAGAGATTCTCGCCTCGCCGGGGCGAGAATTGACGGGCAAGCGCTGGCCGCCTGTGTTCGAACCGAGCTGACGGCGGTGAGACGTTGCGACCGCCGACCGGGGCGGCGCGTTTGTATTGTCGGGGTGATACAATAGTCCACATGAGAGCGCTTGACGTGTTGCGGAGGCTGGCCGGGGCGACGTCGGCGCAATGGGGCTTCGTGACCTCCTCGCAGGCTGCCGCGCTCGGCGTGTCGCGTTTGTGGCTGTCCCGTCTGGCGGCTGAGGGGTTGCTGGAGCGCGAGGCGCAGGGCGTGTACCGGGCCGCCGGGTCGGCCGGCGACCGGTTCGACGCGCTGCGGGTGGCGTTCATAGCCACCAACCCGGCGTGACGGCAGGCGAACGGGTTCTGGCCCCTGTGCCCGATGCCGTGGTGTCCGGTCCCGCTGCCGCCTATCTGCACGGTCTGGGCCAGATAGTGCCCGAGCCGTACGAGTTCACGGTCCCGGCGCGGCGCAAGACCCGGCGGGACGGCATCGTCCTTAAATCTCGTCGCCTGGCGCCTGCCGATGTGACGCGCCGCGAGGGGCTGCCGGTGACCACCCAGGAGCGGACCGTCGCGGACCTGGTGGAGGGCTGGCAGGACTTGAGCATTGTGGGCGGTGTGGTGGCCGACGCCACGGGCGTGGATTCGGGTCGGATGAGCGAGCTTCTCGCACCGTTCGCCGCGCGTTACGGCCTCAGGCGCGGCGACGGCGCCGGATTGTGGGCCGAGCTTGAACGGCTCGCGGGCCGCGGGCGCCGTGCCGCAGATGAAGACCGGCCACTGGGGCCGGACGGAGCGTCATGAACGGACGCGAGGGTTACACCAGTTGGCGGGCCGTGGAACAGGCGATCAAACAGGCCGCGGCGGAAGCCCACCGCGCCAATCCGGCGCGGAAAACCGCCGATCTCATACGCCAAGCCTGTTCCCAGTGGCGAACGTGTGGCGCAGGCGGTGCGCGCCGAATTCGGTTATGCCGGCCCTGGCGCAGCACATCCGCAAGATCTTGCTGATCCCGTTCGGAGAAACGGGCCGCACAGGCTCGAACATCGTCAAGAACACCCGGTCTTCCTCGGCCCGCCCGCAACGGCCGTGGAGGACGTATTCCTCAAGGGCGCGCCCGACTTCCTCGGGTAGAGGCATCTCGTCGAGCCGGTCTCCCTTCCCCCGGACGCGCAGGCTCCCGGTGCGCCACCCGATGTCGCCCAGCCGCAGGGCGGCGATCTCGCAGGACCTCAAACCCAGCCCGGTCAGCAGCAAGATGATCGCCCGGTCGCGGAGCCCCTTCGGCGCTTTGAGGTCGAGGCTGGCCAGCAGCGTTTCGATTGTGTTGGCGGGCACCGGATCCGGGATTGACGACAGGCGCCAGTTCGCGGCGTTGGGCACCACTCCCGACAGGTCTTGGCTGGTCCTGCCGCTGCGGTGGCAGAACTGCAAGAACGAACGCCACATCACCAATTGCTTGCGCAGCGTGGACCGTTTGCATTGGGCGTTTTGGATCGCCTTGTCCAGCCATTCTGTGACGGTCGTCGGCGTCAGGGCTTGCAGGGACTCCTCCAAGGGGGCAGGCAGCAGTCCGATGAACGACACCACCCGGTCAACATACTGTTCGGCGGTGTTCTCGCGCACCGACCTTTCACGCAAGAGCCAGTCCTCGAACTCTTCGAGAATCTGCTGGGCGTCAACGCGGCGCCGCACACGGTACTTCGGCATGTGGTTCTCCTGACCGCCCGGTTCGATTAAGCCAACCCCTCCCGTATGCCTGTGACCCGCGCGGGAGTTCGACAGTTCCCCCGCTCCCGAGAGCATCGGCGTTATCTTGTCTGACGCCCCAGTGGGACTCAAGACAATTGACGAACTGGCCTGCGCCCGGCGCCTCCGTGACCCGCGTGTCAGCGTGAACGGACCGGCGTCTCGTCAGAGACGCGGGATCCTACGCGGGCGTGTCGATCACGAGGATTCCAGAAAAATCCGGGGCCCTGTCCGGCCGGATCCAGTATTGAAAGCGGATCACTCGCTCATCATCCAAAGCGCGCCGTCCGAATATCGCGGTCACCATCACGACCGCCCAGTACCCGTTCTTGTTGTGAAGGATGATCGCGTCGCCGATCCCGGCGTCGACAACCCGGCTGCTCGTGTTGAACTGAGACACGTCAGACAACAACACCTCGCGGCCTCTGAGTCGGCTGATGACGGCGACGTGCTTGATATCAGCAGGATCGTTGAGCACATACACAGTGTCAGGTCCGCGTACCCCAAGGTCCAGGGTGAATTGGCACAGGCCCGAACCGATCATGTATCGTCCGCTGTTCTGGGCGTAGACGAACTCGACGTTCCCGGTAAGGCCAGGGCTGTGCCACCGCGCCGGGGCGTTGCGGATCTCCAGCCTGGCTTCGGTGTCGCTCTTCCCGTCGAAGGGATTCGCGCCCAAAGGAGGCGCCGCGTCCACCGGAGCCGAACGCAAGTCGCGCAAGAGCTCCTCGTAAGAATCCTCTGCCCGCTTGTCGTCCCTGAAATCGATCCAGCGTCGCCCGCTCAGATACGCCGGCAGGCGCGGCGGGTTCGCAGGGTTGTTCCGAATGACGGGTATGACTTGGGCCTCGTCCAAGTCGGCGTAGAGCCGCGCCGACAGCATCTGCGCCTCGACGCCAGCGCCGCCTTCGCGCTCATCGGCTTTCCGGGCATAGGTCGCCGACACGATGGCAACAACACGGTAGGCGGCGTTTGCCGCTCGCTCCATGAAAAGAGCCAAGTTCCCGCCGAGGGCAACGTCCCAACGGTCGAGGCACACGTCCACCCCGTTGGCGCGCAAGCGCCCGGCCAGCGCTGCCACCCAGTCTCTGTGGTGGTCGTCATCATGAGAGTAGGACATGAACACCCGAGGCGCTTCGGGAGGGCCAGTCGGTGGGGCCATCTCGCCATTGTCTCAGGACTTATCGGCATCCGCACCGCCGCCAGCCCGCTACAAGGCGTCCGACGCGCTCATCGCGTTCCTGTCGGAGAGGTAACCCGCCTGGGGTTATGCTGACCGGCCCCGGACCCTTGCCCTGGCCATGGGCTCGAATGCCGGGACCGGTCAACATTCCAACGCGGGGCACATAAAGGCGCCGGCCGCCCGCAGAGATCCAGTTGCAACGTCTCCCAGTCCCCCAACTCCGGGTTCCACACCGCGAACGGCATCCACGCCGTTGCCGGAGGCGGATAGTCGCTCATACCGGTCCCTCTCGTCAGTTGGCCTCTGCGCCCGGGCGTGGAGCAAACCGCGGACATTCTCGATCACAATCCATTCGGGCTGGGGAACCCTAATAGCCTCATACATGTGCGCCCACAATCCGGTGGCCGTGTCGGGGCTCGCGGGCCCTCCGCGCCGGCCCCCCGACGAGACCGACTGACACGGGACCCCACCAGCCAAAACGTCTACTCTGGGCACACTCGCCCAGTCGATCTTGGTTATGTCGCCCAGGTTCGGGACGCCGGGCCAGCGCGCGGCGAACACCCTGGCGACCGCCTCGCTGTTCTCCGAGAACCAGACGGTCCTGGCGTTGAACACTTCCTCGACCGCCAGGTCAAGACCCCCGTAGCCGCTGAACAGGCTCGCCGCAGTGCGCCGCCGCGCCCCAGGTTGCGGTCCGGCTTGGTCTTGGTCGCGCATCGGCGGTCTGGCTCCAACAGTTCGGTCGCTGCCCCGGCTGAGGGCCGGGGTGGTCGCCGCGAAGGTGCGTGGGCGCTCCCTTCGTGGGAGGATTGGCTGGCGCTCTCGGGCAGGGCCGACGCGGCGGCCGGGGTAGGCGCCGAACCGGCCCGCTGGGCGCCCAAGCGGCACAGTTCCCCGAGTTGGCTGGGCTCGCCGGGCAGTTCCAAGGGCGCCCGGCCCCTTTGGTTCGCGGTCGTTTTCGGGTAGGCTTGCCGGTGACGGCGCTCGCTGAGCGCCGAGCCACACCTGGTGTGGCGACTCCTATGGCCGTCCTCGGGGCGGCCATAGTGCTGTGTGGAAAGGTCTCTCCAAGTGCGGATTTGCTACGGTGACGAAGCGGGGGAAACCGCCGTGTACGACCCGTCGGAGCCCACATCGACCCCGGTGTTCGTGCTGGCGGCGATCACTGTGGACACGGCCCGCGCCGACCGGCTGCTGATGGACTACCTGGCCTTGAAGTCCGCCTACGACCCGGCCCTGAAAGGCCGGCTGCTGGCGGACGTGATCCAACACGAAGTCAAAGGGGCGCGCCTGCGCCGCGCGATCCGTTCGGAGGATTCGCCGCGCTCGGCGCGCCGCGCGATCATCTACCTGGACCGGGCGTTGCGGCTGTTGGAGGTCTCCGGATGCCGGATCATGGGCCGTGTGCTGGTCAAGCGGGCGGGCGAGGAGTACAGCCCGGCCGCGACCTATCCGAGCGCCGTGGCGGAACTGGCCGAGACGTTCAACGACCAGTTGACAGCCGGAGGGGAACGCGGGCTGGTGATCTTGGACGCCCAAACGAAGGTCAAGAACCAAGGCAACGTCCACACCATCACCACCCGGCGGTACCGCAAGGGCGGCAACGCCTACCCCGGCCTGATCGAGTCGCCGGTGTTCGGCCATTCCGACACGCACGTGATGCTGCAATTGGCGGACTTGGTGGCGTCGGCGCTGGTCTATCCGGCGGCCATCGCCGCCTACCTTGAACCCGATCAGGGCGACCCGCAGCGCTCGCCGGCGTACCAGACTGTGCGGGAGTTGTTCGGCCGGCGGCTCGCCAACCTTGAGTGGCGGTTCACCGATGGCCAGACGTTCCGAGGCCCGCCTGACATGGCCAAGCGGGAAGGAACGGTCCCCAGACCCCTGCGCAAAAGCGAGTACGCGCTCCGCTTCGCCACCCGCCAAGCTGAGAAAGGCTGGACCGACCTAGTCGCCACAGCGGCGGACGCATCTGGTACGTCGTGATCACGCCGCATGAGAAGCAGCACGGCATGGTCCTGCTGGAGCGGGCGTCAACCGGCCATCCCAACGAGACAATCAAACAGCATCGCTGAACGACCAGCGCTGAAGCCGCAAGTCCCAGACGGGCACATCGCAACTTGCAGCTGGGCTCGGGCCACCACCGCCCCACCAGACTCAGGCGGCCTGACGCGGCGTGCGGGCCGGGCGTGCGCGTCTGTAGACTGGCAGCCTGTCGGTCCCCTAATCCGAAGGAAACCCCAGTGGCCTTGCAGCACGCCGAAGACGACGAAGACAGCTCCCGGCTTCAAAAGTTCCGGGACTTCCTCGAGTCCGCCACCGAATCGACCATTTTCGCCACCCGCTGGCTGTTGGCGCCCGTGTTCTTGGGGCTCTGCCTGGCCCTGCTCGGCGTGGTGGTCAACTTCGTGGTGCAGCTGGCGCACCAGATCCCCGAGTTCCCCGGCATGACCCTGGACGAGTTGGCCACCTCGATCCTGAACCTGATCGACCTGGCGCTGCTCGGCAACTTGCTGTTGATCGTGATCTTCTCCGGCTACGAGAACTTCGTCTCCAAGATCGACCCGGCCAAGGACCACGAGGACCGGCCGGCCTGGATGGGCACGCTCGATTTCTCCGGCCTGAAGATCAAGATCCTCGGCTCGGTGGTGGCCATCTCCCTGATCGAGTTGCTGCAAGACTTCATCCGCGCGTCCGGCCACGGCGAGGGCGAGTTCAAGCCCGAGCTTGAGATTTGGCGGGTCGCCCTGCACTTGACGTTCATCGTCTCCGGCACGCTGTTCGCGATCATGGACTATGTGGCGGAGAAGCGGGTCCTGGTCATGGCCGCCTTCGAGAAGGAGCACGGCGACAACCCGGAGCTGCTGGAGCTGGTCGGCATAGAGCCCGACCAGGACGTCGACGACGCCGACGACGCTCACGATGCCGCCGATGCCGCCCGCGCCGCCGACGATGCCGCAGGCGCCGACGATGCCGCCCGCGCCGCCGCGCCGGGCGCTGGCCCGGGCCTCGGTTCCGGCCGCGGTTCCGGCCGCGGTTCCGGTTCCGAGTCCGGCCAGTAGTGTCCCCGGCCCAAGGCCCGGGTCGCCTGGGACCGGCCGGACGCGGACCGGCCGGACGCGGGCGCGGGCGAGCGCTGCCCCCGCCCGCCGCCAAGTAGACTGGCCCGCGAAATGGTGCAACAACTGGAAGGCCTGACCTCGGAGCAGGCCGAGGCCTCGCGATCCGCCCACGGGAGCAACGCCCTGGCCGAGCGCTCGACGCAAAGCTTCTGGTCCAAGCTGATCGCCAATCTGGGCGACCCGATGATCAAGATCCTGCTGGTCGCGCTGGCCATCAACGTGGTGTTCGCCTTCATGGGCGAGGCCGAGTGGTATGAGAGCGTCGGCATCGCGGCGGCCGTCATGATCGCCACGCTGGTCTCGACGCTGTCGGAGTACCGCAACGAGAACGCCTTCGCCAAACTCCAGGAGGAAGCCTCCCGGATCAACGCGAAGACCTGGCGCGACGGCCGGCTGACCGAGTTGCCGATCGACCAGCTGGTGGTCGGGGACCTAGTGGTGCTGCAAACCGGCGACAAGGTCCCGGCCGACGGCTGGGTCGCCTCCGGCCAGATCGCGCTCGACCAGTCGGCCCTGAACGGCGAGAGCCAAGAGGTCAAGAAGACCGCCGCCCCGGCCGATTGGGCTGACCCTCGCCAACACGGGCGGGACATCGACTTCCTCGACGCCCACAGCCTGTACCGGGGCAGCGTGGTGGTCTCCGGGGACTCCCAGATGGTGGTCGGGACGGTCGGGAACGCCTCCGTCTACGGCCAGATCGCCGCCGACCTGGGGGCCGAGGACAACCGCGACTCGCCGCTCAAGGTCAAGCTGACCGACCTGGCCAAGGGGATTTCCAAGTTCGGTTACATAGGCGGCGTCCTGATCGCGGTCGCGTTCATGTTCCGCGGCCTGGTGGTGGACAACCATTTCGACTGGGAGCAGATCACCGCCGCGGTCGCGGCCGACCCCATGGCGGTGGCCAAAATGGCGGTCAACGCCTTGATCCTGGCCGTCATCATCATCGTGGTGGCGGTCCCGGAGGGCCTGCCGCTGATGATCGCCATAGTCTCGGCCCTGAACATGGGCAAGATGCTGAAGGACAACGTGCTGGTCCGCAAGATCGCCGGCATCGAGACGGCCGGCAGCTTGAACATCTTGTTCTCCGACAAGACCGGCACCATCACCAAGGGCGCCCTCCAGACGGTCGCCTTCGTCGACGGGACCGGCGTCTCCCGGCCCGCCTTCGCGGACATTCCCGAGCCGCTGGCCCAGATCCTCGGCTTCGCGCTGACTCACAACAACGCCGCGCTGGTCACCGGCCCTCCCGACGCACTGGTGTTCATGGGCGGCAACGCCACCGACCGGGCGACGCTGGCGTTCGTCGACCACGGGCGCCTGGCCCCGGCCGAGGTCGCGGTGGTGGCCTCGATACCGTTCGACTCGGCGGCCAAGTACTCGGCCACGCAGGTGGCCGGGACGCACGATTGGACGCTGATCAAAGGCGCGCCGGAGGCGATCATGCGGCTCTGCTCGCGGCGATTTGACGACGCGGGCCAGATCCGGCCGCTGACGGACGACCAACGCAGCCTCCTGGACGAGCGCGTCGACGCCCTCGCCAAACGGGCCATGCGGGTCCTGGCGGTGGCGGTCACCGAGGCGCCCCTGCCGGCGGACGGCATCGGCGGCATCGGCGGCATCAGCGGCATCGGCGGCCTGACGGGCGGGCGGGACCTGATCTTGGTCGGCGTGCTCGGCATCCGCGACGAGATCCGGCGCGAGTCCGTCAAAGCCATCGCCGAGGTCCAGCGGGCCGGGGTCCAGGTCGTCATGATCACCGGCGACCGAAACGACACCGCCGAGGCGATCGCCCGCGAAGCCGGGCTGTTCGACATCGCCGACCCGGTCACGCTCACGTCGGCGCAGTTGCAAACCATGCCCGATGCCGCCGTCAAGGCCGCGCTGCCGCGCTTGCGCGTCATTTCGCGCGCCTTGCCGAGCGACAAGAGCCGCCTGGTCGCCCTGTCGCAGGAGCTCAACCTGGTGGTCGGGATGACCGGCGACGGGGTCAACGACTCGCCCGCCCTGAAGCGCGCGGACGTGGGCTTCGCCATGGGCTCCGGCACCGAGGTCGCCAAGGAGGCCGGCGACATCGTGATCCTGGACGACAACTTCAGCTCCATCGACCGGGCGATCCTGTACGGGCGGACGATCTTCAACACCATCCGCAAGTTCATCATCTTCCAGCTGACGATCAACGTCTCGGCCGTCGCGATCTGCTTCTTCGCGCCGCTGCTGGGCCACCAGCCGCCGCTGACGATCACCCAGATGCTGTGGGTCAACCTGGTCATGGACACCCTGGCGGCGCTGGCCTTCGGCGGCGAGCCGGCCCTGGGCCGCTTCATGGACGAGAAGCCGAAGCGCCGCGACGAGCCCATCGTCAGCCCCTACATGTGGAGCGCGATCGGCGTCGGCGCGGCCGTCACCTTCGGGATCTCCCTGTGGTACGTCTTCTCCGGCAGCCAGTTCCTGCTGGCGGCCTACTTCGCCTTCTTCGTCTTCGTGGCCGTGGCGAACTCCTTCAACGCCCGCACCGAGTCCCTCAACCTGTTCGACCACATCCGCGACAACTCGGGGTTCCTACGGGTCCTGGCGGTGATCGTGGTGGTCCAGGTGGCCCTGGTCTACCTGGGCGGCCCAGTCTTCGACGCCCACGGCCTCGGCCTGGCCCAATGGCTGACTGTCCTCGGCTGCGCCGCCGCCATCATCCCCGCCGACCTGATCCGCAAAGCCGTCTGGACCAGCCGCCGCCACAAACCCCACTAAACCCGGGGACGGTCCTTTCGTCTCAAACTTGGGGACACACCTTGCGTCCCGACACAGGGCCGGCCGCAGCACCGCCACCCGGGGCGCCGGAGGTGGTCTCCTGGCGCCGCGTTTGGCTGCGCGACTTGGCTCGCCGGCGGGCTGGCCGGCGGGCTCGCCGGCGGGCTGGTCGGCCCGCCGCCGAGGGCTGTTACCCGTGGGCGCATGCGCGTCCTGATGGCAGGTGGCTCGGGGATGATCGGGCGGGCGCTGCGGGCGCGGCTGACGGAGCGCGGCGATGTTGTGCGCGTCCTGGTCCGGCGCGAGCCGCGGGGCGACGACGAATACCGCTGGACCGGCCAGGTCGGATCGGCGCCGGCGGCGGCCGTCGACTGGGCCGAGGCGGTGGTCTCGCTGAATGGCGCGCCGATCGCGCGCCTGCCCTGGACCAACGCCTACCGCCGCCAGATCATGTCCTCCCGGGTCGAGACGGCCGCCGCCCTGGCGCTGGCGATCACCGAGGCGGCCAATCCCCCGGCGGTCTGGGTCTCGGCCAGCGCGACCGGTTTCTACGGCGACCGCGGCCGGCGGGGCGACGCGGCGGCGGCCGAGCCGGTCACCGAGGCGGACGGATCGGGCCGGGGCTTTCTGGCCGGGGTGGTCCGGGCCTGGGAGGCCGCCGCCGCCCCGGCCGGAGCGGTGACCCGCCTGGTCCGCGCCCGCACCGGCATAGTCCTGGCGCCCGCCGGCGGCACGCTCGCCCCGCTCATCCGGACCACCCGGCTCGGCCTGGGCGCCCGCTTCGGCTCCGGGCGCCAGTACTGGCCCTGGATCTCGCTCCGCGACGAAGTCCGCGCCTGGGACTTCGCCCTCCGCGACGAGCGACTCGCCGGCCCGGTCAACCTGGTCGGCCCGGCCCTGGCCACGGCCGGGCAGATCACCGCGGAACTGGCCCGCGCGCTGGGGCGGCCGCACTGGCTGGCGGTCCCCGCCTTCGCCCTGCGCCTGGCCCTGGACGGTGCCGCCGACGACCTCATCCTGGCCTCCCAGCCGATCCGCCCGGCCGCCCTCCAAGCCTGCGGCTTCGAGTTTGTCGACCCGACCGCCGCCGCCGCGATCCGCTGGGCCGTCGCCCGCCCTCCGCTCCCGTCATAACCCGCCCGCGGCCCGCCGCTCAGCCGACGCCCTCCGCGGCGCTCGGTCCGGTTGCCCGCCGCTTCCGCCGCCAGCCTCAGCGCCCGATGCCGCCAGCCCGCCTCCCAGCCCACCTCTGTCAGCGCCCCCTCGGCCAGGCGCCCGCTCCCGACCGCTCTCAAGGCCCGCCCGCCGCGAAATGCGGGTTTGACGCCGATCTGCCCCGGCCAAGACCCGACAAGCGGGGCAGATCGGCCACAAAGCCGCAATCCAGCCGCCGAACACCGCCCCGGGCTCACCCCGGCGCCGTCAGGTCTGGCGTCAGTGACACCCGGGGACGGTCCTTTCGTCCGATACTCGGGGACACTCCCTGCGCCCCGGCGCAGGGAGTGTCCCCGAGTTTGAGACGAAAGGACCGTCCCCGGGTTTAGAAGGCGGGTGGGCGGCATCGGGCGTTGAAGCCTGGCGGGCGCTGGAAGACGGCATCGGCGGCATCGGCGGCGTTGGCGGGCTGGGCGGGCTGGGCGGTCAAACGCTGGAGCGGCTGGCGCAGGGGACCAGGGCGACGCCGACGGCGCTGGACAGCCCCGCCTCGATCGACTCGCGGACCGCCGCGGGCAGGTCCGGCAGCGAGGCGGTGTCGTTGAGATCGAAGCGGCCGCCGCCGGGCAGGCTCAGCCCGTCAGCCGCCAGGCGGCCGTCGATCAGGCCCGGCGCGACGCCGAACAGCAGGCCCATCATCAGGGCCGATCCGGCGGTCATGCCAACTGTCTTGGCCAGCATGACGCAGCCGGCGGCGGTGGCGTACTCGGACTGGGGCACCGAGCGCGGCAGCGAGACCTCGAACGACGCGATCAAGGCCCCGCCGGCGCCTTCGATGAACAGCACCGGCCCGAGCAGCCACATCGACGTGTCCCGCCCCGAGGTCGCCAAGACCGCCGCGCAGGCGGCCACCACGCCCAGGCCGAGCAGCGTCTGAGCTTGGTAAGGGGCCGTGCGGAAAACTAGCGTCGTGGCGGCGGGTTCTGGGCCAGATGGCCGGCAAGCCGCAGGTCCGCCCTCGCAGCTGGGCTACGTGGGCGCGGCCTGCGGCGCCGCCGGGCGCCCGCCCAGGGCGCGCCGCGCGACATCAATTGTTCGCACGGCCCCTAAGCGCGGGTGAACTTTTCGTTCACCTTGGCGGCGCCGCTGAACGGCTTCTTCACCGACCGGGCCACCACTGGCCTGGTAACCTTCCCCCATGATCACAACCATGGACAAGGCGGGACGGGTGGTTATCCCCAAGGCTATCCGCCGGGCGGCGGGGCTGACCCCAGGGCCGCTCGAGATCGCGGTCGAGGGGGCCGGGGTGCGAATCGACGTGCCAACCCAGTCGCCGCTGGTCGAGGTCGACGGGCGGCTAGTGCTGCGTTCCGGCCCCGATTGGTCGGCTGACGAGTGGAGGGAGTTCCGTCTTGCCGACCAGCGCTGAAACCCTTCTGCTCGACACCGGCGCCGCTCTCGCGCTGATCAACCCGGCGCACCCGGCCAATCAAGCGGTCGCGGCGGCGACAGCGGGCAAGCGGCTCGGACTGTCGGGGCATGCCGCCTTTGAGACATTGTCCGTGGTGACCCGCATGCCGGCCCCGCACCGCTTGTCCGGTCCCGAAGCGCTGCGCCTGATCGGGGAGAACTTCCCCGACACGCGCTTCTTGTCGCCGGCTGCGGCAGCGGCCCTGCCGACCAGATTGGTCGCCAAGAACGTGGTGGGCGGCTCGGTCTGGGACGGCCTGGTGGGGGCCGCCGCCGAAGAACACGGCCTGACCCTGCTGACTTGCGACCGCCGGGCGCGGTCAACCTACGAGGCGCTAGGCGTGGCCTACCTGATGGTCGGCGGCTGACGCCCGCCGCGCCGGCAATCACTCCCGCCCTGATCGCCGCAACCACCCGCCCGGCCCCGGAATGCAAGGAGTTGATCGACGACGTCTCAAGCAGTTAGGGGACGCGGTTTTCCCCAGGGTTGTCCCCCATCTGGGGACGAATTACAGGGGTGTTGTTTCAGCGGCGCCGACATGGGCCTGCCGGGCGTTGTGCCAAAGATGATGGCTCGAATGGGTCGGCACGCCCAGGCGCAGCGCGCCGCCGAGCAAACGGTGGACGCGAACCCCCAGGGCCTTGGCCTCCAAGTCCCACAGCGCCAAGTCCAGGCCGGTGTCGGCCTCGAGCCGGACAAAGGACCAGTTGCTCCATTCGGCCCAACCGGAGAAGACGGGTCTGCTTCGGTCAGGACGGACGCGGACTGGGAGGTCGGCGCCGGGGTCCCCTTCAGCGTGGAGGTCTCGCACCGGTCGGCGATGCCGTCCATGACGTTGCCGCGCCGGTCCGTGTGGGCCGCGGCCTGCCCGACCGCCCCAGCTCTTTCGGGGCCGAGCGGCTGTTCGCGAAACCGCCCAACAGAAACCCGCGAAACCGCCCAATAGATTGTCGCGTTCTGTCCCAATAGAAGCTAGCCTGGGATCATGCGATACCTGCCGCGAGTCCTGGATGACGAGCTTGACCTGCTAATTTCTGGATTGCCCGCAGTGTCGATTGAAGGCGCCAAGGGGGTCGGGAAGACCGCCACCGCGAAGCGCCGCGCCGCCACGACCGTGAGCCTGGACACCAACGGGATAAAACGCACGGCGCGCGCAGAGCCATCAGCGGTCTTGGGCGGCCCCAAGCCAGTATTGCTGGACGAGTGGCAACTCGTCCCCCCACTGTGGGACGCGGTCCGCCGGGCCGTGGACGCGGATCGCGCCCCCGGTCAGTTCATCTTGGCGGGCTCGGCGCTCCCCCCCCGCGAAGCGCGACTCCATTCCGGTGCCGGACGTATCACCCGGCTCCGGATGCGCCCTATGACGCTGCCGGAACGGGGCGTGTCGCAACCGACAGTGTCGCTCGCGGATTTGCTAGCAGGCCATCGGCAGCCGGTCGAGGGCAGGTCTGGCCTCGGCCTCGCCGATTACGCCGAGGAGATAACCGCCTCCGGGTTCCCGGGGATCCGATCCGATCCGCCCAAGCTGCGGGGCCGGATGATCGGCTCATACATCGCGCAGATCGTTGAGCGGGACATCCCGGAACTCGGCGAGGACATCCGTCGCCCCGATGAGCTGCTGGCGTGGCTCGCGGCCTATGCGGCGGCCACCGCCACGACGGCATCGGCCACCAAAATCTTGAACTCCGCCACCCCCGGGCAAAGCGATAAGCCGTCTAAGAACACCGCCGCCGCGTACAAAGCGCTGCTTGAGCGCATCTGGATCCTCGACCCGTTGCCCGCCTGGATACCCCAGTTCAATCCCCTGAAACAACTTGCCAGTGCCCCGAAACACAACCTGGCGGACCCGGCTCTGGCCGCCCGGCTACTCGGATCGACCAGCCAGTCACTGCTGCGGGCCAACGGCCCGTATGAGGAACGCACCGAGGCCGGGCTGCTGGCGGCGCTCTTCGAGTCCCTGGCCGCGCTCACTGTGCGGGTCTTCGCCGGGCCGCTCGAAGCCCGCGTCTACCATCTGCGCACGCACAGGGGAGAACACGAGGTCGACTTGATAGTTGAACGACCCGACCACCGGGTCCTCGCGATCGAGGTCAAATTGGGCGCGGCGCCGACGCCCGCCGGCTCAAAGCATCTCAACTGGCTGGAAGCCCAGATCGGCGCGAATCTGGTCGACAAGATGGTCATAACGACCGGAGAGTTCGCCTACCGCCTCGAAGACGGCGCCGCCGCGGTTCCGTTGGGGCTCCTGGGCCCCTGAACGACTGCGGACGCAGTCGGCCGGGGCTTCCCGGTGGCCCAGCCGTTGGGTCTTGGTGGCGGGGTTGATCGGGCGGCGGCCGGAGGCGGCGCCGACCACTTTGATCTTCCCCATCTCTGCCAGCAGGCCGCGCTTGGAGATCGACCGCTTCGATTCCTTCAGCGCGGGCATGACCTTCAGCCCGCGGCGGCGCTCCCCGCCGAGCGCCGGGCTGAAGAACACGTGCGGCGTGGCCGTCGCGCCAGCCCAGTCCCGATGCCGCCAGGCCAGTCCCGATGCCGCCCGCCCGCCGCCGGGCCGTCCGCCGGCCGCGCCCCCGACCAACCCCGGCTTTACGCAACGTGCGCGTTCTTGAAATCTTACCGTTTATGCTGGTCACTGGGGCCGCGCCGACAAATCATCCCATGAATCCATGATAGGCTTGGGCGGTCCCTCAAGGGGTCGATCCCCCGGGGGCAGACGAGAGGTATTGGTGGTGCTCATGTTCCAGGTCGTCATTCACGGGCGCGGCGGTCAAGGGGTGGTGACCGCCTCGGAGCTCCTGGCCCGCTCCGGGTTCGCGGCCGGGCGCCAAGTCCAGGCCATACCCAGCTTCGGGTCGGAGCGGATGGGCGCGCCGGTGGTGGCTTACACAAGGTTCGCCGACTCGAAGATCCTCACCCGCGAGCCGATCCTGGCCCCCGACGCGGTGATCGTCCAAGACCCCACCCTGCTGCGGACCATGAACGTCTTCGACGGCCTGGTGCCCGGCGGCCGGGCGGTCGTCAACACCCGCGAGTCGCCCAACGAGATCCGCGCCGCCTGCCCCGACGCCCCGGCCGAATCAGGGCGCCTGGCGACCGTCCCGGCCGACGACATAGTGCGCGAATACCTCGGCCGGCCCATCCCCTCGGCCGCCCTGCTGGGCGCTTTCGCCGCCCTGACCGGCCAGATCACCCTTGAGGCGCTGGCCCAGTCGATCCAAAAGGTGTTCAAGGGCAAGGTCGCCCAGGGCAATATCAACTCGGCCAACGTGGCCTATCAATGGGTCCTCGACCACCTGGGCCAAGAGGACCAGGGCGCGCCCGGCGGGATTGAGCACGTCGACGTCGAGCGGCCGGCCACATCCGAACTGCCGATCCCGATCGCCGGGGTGCCGGAGGTGACCAATGCTTGAACTGCTCGAAGGCTCCAAAGCCGTCGCCCGCGCCGTCGCCCTGACCAGGCCGGACGTGGTCTGCGCCTATCCCATATCGCCTCAGACCCATATTGTCGAGGCCCTGTCGGTGATGGTCCGCGACGGCCACCTGAAGGACTGCGACTACATCAACGTCGAGTCGGAGTTCGCCGCCATGTCGGTGTCGATCGGCGCCAGCGCCGCCGGCGGGCGCGTCTACACGGCCACCGCCTCGCAAGGCCTGCTCTACATGGCCGAGGCCATCTACAACGCCTCCGGCCTGAAACTCCCGATCGTCATGACCGTGGCCAACCGGGCGCTGGGCGCCCCGATCAACATCTGGAACGACCAGTCCGACTCCCTCTCGCAGCGCGACTCCGGCTGGCTGCAACTGTTCGCGGTCGACAACCAGGAGGCCATCGACCTGCACGTGATCGCCTACAAGATCGCCGAGCAGATATCCCTGCCGGTGATGGTCTGCATGGACGGCTTCGTCCTGACCCACGCCTCGGACGTGGTCGAACTGCCGACCCAGGAGCAGGTCGACGCCTTCTTGCCGCCGCTGGCGCCGCTCGAGAAGCTGAGTTTGAAGAACCCCCGGTCGATGGGCATGATGGCAGGTCCGGACGTGTTCACGGAGACCAAGTACCTGGCCCACCAGGCGATGATCCAGGCGCACACGGTGATCGCCCGCGCGGCGGCCGACTTCGCCGCCGCCGTGGGCCGCGAGTCCTGGCGGCCGGTCCGGGTCTGGGGCCCGGACCTGGAGGACCGCCCCGCCCGCCAGGGCGAGATCGCCGTCATCGGCATGGGCTCGGTCATGGGCACCACCCAGGCCGCCGCCGCCCGCCTGTGGGAGCAGGGCGTCAAGACCAGGCTGATCACGCTCGGCTCCTACCGGCCGTTCCCCGCCCGCACGGTCCGCGAGGCGATCGGGACGGCCGACCGGGTGGTGGTGCTGGACCGGGCGCTCATGCTGGGCGTCGGCGGCGTCCTGTCGGCAGACGTCCGCCGCTCGATGGCCCGCCTCGGCATCCCCATGCACTCGGTCGTGGCCGGGCTGGGCGGGCGCTCGATCACCGAGCGCTCGCTCGCCAAGACGCTCCGCCAGGCCAAGGTCGGGGAGTTGGGGGAGTTGGAGTTCATGGACCTGAAACAAGATTTGGTGACCATGTCCGATGCCGCCGTCCCAGTTCGCGCCCCCGCCCGCGGCGCAGCCCGGCCAGGCGCCGCAGCCGCTCCGGCCGGCGCGCCGGGAGCGGAAGGGCCAGACGATGCCGCCGCGTCGGCGCCGGGGGCACCGGCGGCGGCGGCCGACGACGCGATGCCAACGAAACCGGCGCAAACGGGCGGACCAGCACTGACGGCATCGGCGGGGAGTCTGGGCACGGCAACGGCGGACGAAAAGGCGACGTCGGCGGACGGCGCGGCACCGGCGGCGGGCGACCGCGCGGCGCCAACGGCATCGGACAGGCGGGAGGGCTGACATGGCCAAAGTCCACATACCGTTCATGCAGACCGGGGCGCTGGCGGTGGGCGGGCGCCTGCTGGACGAGGACGAGCGCTCCGTCCAAGCCTGGCAGGACCGGCCGTCGACGCTGACCCGCGGGCACCGGGCCTGCCAGGGCTGCGCCGAGGCGCTGGCCGCGCGCTGGGTGCTGGACACGGCCATGGAGGTGACCGGCGGCAAGCTGATGGTCGCCAACGCCACCGGCTGCCTGGAGGTCTTCTCGACCCTCTACCCCGAGTCGGCCTGGCGGGTGCCCTGGATCCACTCCCTGTTCGCCAACGCGGCCTCGGTGGCGACCGGGATCGCGGCCACCAACCACGCCAAGGGGCGCGACGACATCCGGGTGATCGCCCAGGGCGGCGACGGCGGCACCGCCGACATCGGCATGGCCTGCCTCTCCGGCATGTTCGAGCGCAACGACGACGTTTTGTATGTTTGTTATGATAACCAGGCGTATATGAATACTGGTGTTCAGCGCTCCGGGGCGACTCCCCCGGCCGCGCGGACCTCGACCACCCCGGCCGTCGGGTTGTCGCCGGGGAACACCTTCGGCCAAGGCAAGTTCGTGCCCAAGATCGCCATGGCGCACGAGATCCCCTACGTCGCCACCGCCACGGTGGCGGACTTGCGGGACTTGGAGGCCAAGGTCCGCACGGCCATGAAGCACCGGGGCGCGCGCTACCTGCACATCTTGGTGACCTGCCCGCTGGGGTGGGGGACCAAGACGGCGGCCTCGATCAAAATGGCCCGCCTGGCCACCCAGTGCGGCCTGTTCCCGGTCTTCGAGGCCGAGTACGGCGACATCACCGGCGTCACGCCAATCCGCTCCCGGGTGCCGGTGGAGGACTACCTGCGGCCGCAGCGGCGCTTCGCGCACCTGTTCGGGCCGCGCGGCGACGAGGCCGCCCTCGAGCGGATTCGCGGGCAGGCCGAACGCAACATCCGGCAATACCACCTGCTTGAAGAGGGGGTCCTGGCATGACCGCGACCGTCCCGCCTGTGATCCCGGCGGCCGGCGTCCCGGCGCCTGGCGTCCCGATGCCCGGCCCGCCGGGCGTGCCGCCCGGCCTGAGCGCCCCGGCCGGGTCCTCGGCCGTCTACCTGACCGGCTCGTGGCGGACCGAGCGGCCGGTCTACCGCTCGCTGCTGCCGCCCTGCTCGGCCGCCTGCCCGGCCGGCGAGGACATCCAAGCCTGGCTCTACGAGGCCCAGGAGTCCGGCGACGGCTACGAGCGCGCCTGGCGCCGCCTGACCGCCCAGAACCCCCTGCCCGCCATCATGGGCCGGGTCTGCTACCACCCCTGCCAGAGCGCCTGCAACCGGGTCCAGCTTGACGAGATGGTCGGCATCAACGCCGTCGAGCGGTTCCTCGGCGACCTGGCGATCGCCCGCGGCTGGCAGTTCGAGGCCCCGCCGGAGCGGACGGCATCGGGCAAACGGGCGCTGGTCGTGGGGTCCGGCCCGGCCGGGCTGTCGGCCGCCTACCACCTGCGCCGGCTGGGGCACGCCGTGACCGTCCGCGAGGCCAAGGACCAGCTTGGCGGGATGCTGCGCTACGGCATCCCGCAGTACCGGCTGCCGCGCGACGTGATCGACGCCGAGGTGGCCCGGCTGGCCGCGACCGGGGTGGTCTTCGAGGCCGGGTCGCGGGTCGAGGACTTGGCGGCGGCCGCGGCCTGCTTCGACGCGACCGTCGTCTGCGTCGGCGCCGGGGTGGGCCACCACATCTCGATCCCGGCCGGCTCGGCCGCCAAGGTGCTCGATGCCGTGGCCTTGCTCGAGGAGACGGCCGCCGGCTCGCCGCCGCTGCTCGGGCGGCGGGTGGCCGTCTACGGCGGCGGCAACACCGCCATGGACGCCGCCCGCACGGCCAAGAGGCTGGGGGCCGAGGACGCCGTGATCATCTACCGCCGCACCCGCGAGCAGATGCCGGCCCACGAGGAGGAGTACCGCGACGCCATCTCCGAGGGCATCCGCGTCAAGTGGCTGTCCACCATCGCGGAGGTCGAGCGGGGGCGGGTGGTGATCGAGCGGATGGAGCTTGACGGGTCCGGGCATCCCCGCCCGACCGGCGTCTTTGACGAGGTCGAGGCCGACACGGTGGTCCTGGCGATCGGCCAGGACGCCGACTTGGACGTGATCGCCGGAGTGCCGGGCGTCGACGCGCACGATGGCGTCATCTCCCTTGACGCTCAGATGATGACCGGGCGGCCGGGCATTTTCGCGGCCGGCGACGCCGCCCCGGGGGACCGCACCGCCACCGTCGCGGTGGGCCAGGGCAAACTGGCCGCCTTCGGGGCCGACGCCTGGCTGCGCGGGCGGGTGTACCAGGCGCCGCCCAGGGTGGCCGAGGCCACCTTCGACCGGCTGAACACCTGGTATTACGCCGACGCGCCCCTCCAGCAGCGCCCGGCCCTGGAGGCGGCCCGCCGGACCTCCGGCTTCGAGGAAGTGGTCCGCGGCCTGTCCGAGGAGTCGGCCCTGTTCGAGGCCCGGCGCTGCATGAGCTGCGGCAACTGTTTCGAGTGCGACAACTGCTACGGGCTCTGCCCGGACGACGTCATCCGCAAACTCGGCCACGGCCAGAAATACGTCATCGACCTGGACTACTGCAAAGGCTGCGGCATCTGCGCCGCCGAATGCCCCTGCGGCTGCATCGAAATGGTCCCCGAAGACCGCTGACCAGCCATACTGCGGCCCGGCGACTATAGCGAGAGTTGCGGCCTTCTCCATGCGCTGTAGCCTTCGTTGCTGCCCGATGGGGAGGTGTTGTCCGAAGTCTTCTTGAGATGCGGGACGCATCGGGAATCAGAACAGGGTGTCTGCGAGTTCGCGCACCGGATTGAGCCTTCGCAGAACACTGGCTGCGCGGGCGTCGTCAAATGGCAGGTGCAGCAGTTTTGCATCCCCGGATGCCACCCGGAGTACTTCAGTCCTGTCGAAAGGCAGCCGACCGAGGTCAATACGCGCTAGGAGCCTCTTGGTTATAGGGCGTTTCGAATCCCAGAACACTAGCGACTCGATAAGCTCGACGCATTCTGGGCTATTGAGCGCAGCGGTCACGAGTAGTGCCTCGGTGATGTCGCTGAACGGCAGGAAATAGCAGGTGTCGTCCAAGACCACGGGCTTGCCGCCAATCGGAACGATCAAACGGAAGATTGGGGTCTTGTGCAATCCCGACACCGCCACTTTATACGGCGCGTACGTGTAGTCGCCGTGTCCGAAGACGGAGAAGCGGGGCCGGTTGCGGTAGATTGACGACTTGCGGCCGTCGAGGACCTCCGAGCGGGCGTTGAGATAAGACCAGGTTTTCGGAGCGCGCCGTTTGAGGGATGCAGTGTCTTCGCCGAAAGTGCGCTGAGGCACTATGACCCACTTGGTCAGCTCGCGATGGCGGCCCCGGAACACGTCGGTGCCCTTCAAGAGCGGGAACAGGCAGTCGGCCTCGAGATCCAGCGGGACGCCCTCCCGAGTCACCGGGGCGGGGGTCGCGACGAGCTCGAAAACACTCGAAGCGTCGTGCTTCAGCCCCGAGCGCCACTCATATGGGCACTTGCCATCCGCGTCGCGAACCGGCTTGTACTTATCAACGTCGGCGACCATCAGCCCGTCCACGACGCCGAATCTGCACGCTGGTGGAGAACCGGGATTGAACGCGTCGTCGTAGACCGCCGTCTCGTAGCAACAGGCCACCGACGCGTCGACCGCAACTGTGAGCCAGCAAGCGTCGACGCCCGCGCCGAACCACCGCCTCGCGTCGATCCGGTAAATGGCTGAGGCAGCCACCGGCAAGTGGGCCGAGGCCGCGAATTCCATCACATTCCGGGCGACCTGGGTCTTACACAGCATCCCCAACGTGAACTGACTGCGGATCTCGTTCAATGCTTTCAGGATGATGTACTCGCATACGTCGAAATTGGCCGATCCGAGCACCGCATCAAGGCCCTTCGCGCCCTTGAAATTCTCCTTCCGCGGCAAGTTGGCGGAGCCCATGCGGTTCAACTCAGCCGATGTCACCCAGGGAGGATTGCCCACAACGAACAGCTGCCCCCTCGACTGCCAACGCAAGTCAGCGGCCAGATTGATCGCAAAGACGCTCCCGACTTGGACCTTGCCCCAGGCTGCGGCCTGCCGGGCGTACTCCTCCTGAATCTCGATCCCCAACCGCTCGGATCGAGGACTCAGCGCGGCGGCCGCCCTGAGGAAGCTGCCACGCCCACACGTCGGCTCTAGGATTCTAGCGTCACTGGGCAGGCGGAGGACCTTCAGGCAGGCCGTCGCCAGTTCATCTGGCGTCTGGAAATCCCCCAGTTCGTTGTTAGGCACGCAGATCAACGACCTTCGGGGCAGCGCTGCCAGCCACCGCGGTACTAACCGCGCGCGAGTACTGCAGCCGCCACTGTAAAGCGTTAGAAATGGTCAACACTCCCTGCTCCGGAGGTTCGTCAAGCAGGCGGCCGGCGAGCTGCCTCCGACTTACCTCGTCGAGCGGCAGATTCCTGTCCTCCAGCAAGGCGTCCAAGTCCTCCACCGCGGCCTCGCGGCCTCCGGATCCGGGCTCGCATTGCCTTACAATGTCCCGGATCTGCTTCGTGAGGGAGAAGTCGCCTGTACGGCTCTTGTCGATGTAGACGACATGCTTTATCTCTAAGTACGCCGCGCGTTCCCTCTGGTCGTCACGTTTGATGTACACGATGAGCAGAAGGTGGTATCCCAGGCCATATATCTTCTGGGTCGCCGCCCTGAACGGGCAGGAGGACTGAGGCTGCCGCAGAGAGGTGACTTTCAGATCGGTGTCAATGGAGGGGAAGTCGAGACCGCTCGCCGCGTTGCCAACTTCCAGGTCGAACCGGGCCTGGAGGTACTCCTTGAACAAGCCCTCCACCTTCGTGCCGACCGCCTTACCGTCCGTGGCTCCGAATAAGTCTGGGAGCGGAGTGGCGGTCAAGGCGGAGGCGAACGCTGAAGCGGACTTTCGGAACCCATCGGGCGTCAAAGGTGGCAGTGGCGAACTCATGGCTTCACAGTAGCGGGAGGGTGTGACAGGTTATTGGCTCACACGCTGCCGCCCGCGTTTCCGCCTCGGTACCCTCGCGGCCCGACGTCTCGCTATGGGAGCCACCCTGTGCGGCTGATCAGTCAGCGGGGCCGCGGCCCAAGAGCCGTGGTTTGCCGGCCAAGGCGGCGGGAGTTCGAGCCTGACGGGCGTCCAACCGTCGTTGGCGGGCGGTCGCAGAAGAGAATTCAGCATCGCCAGGCGCTGCCGGTCTCGTAGTTGCCAGCTGCGCAGATCGTTGGCGTTTGCGGGGCCGACTTGCCGGGTCCAGGGTTCTTGGACGCGGATGGCTTGCCGTGCGAGGGTCTGGGCTCGGCCTCGCCGGGGAATCCTGCGACGTGCGCGGCGCCGGTCTGGCTGGTGGCGACGTAGGCGGTGTTCGAGCGCCGGCCCCGGGTCATGGCGAAGTAGACGGTTCCCCCGATGGCTTGCAGGGTGATGATCGCGTGGGCGGTGTGTGCGGCGATGGGGTTGGCCCCAACGATAACCGATGCGTCGACCGCGGGGTCCTTCGCCAGGGAGGCGATCGAATTGTCCGCCCAGCCCCCGATGCCGTGGTCGCGCGGTTCCGGCTCTATCAGGGGGCCGCCGGAGAACTCGCACATTTCTGCCACGGCTCCGACGAACGCTTCCACGGTAGGCTCCCGCTGCCCGGCGGCGCGCATGGCACGGGCCGCATTCCGCGGAATGTGCGGGGAGGCGAAGAGGCGGAACCGGCCGGCGAACGCGAGCGAGACGGCATCGGCGGCCGGGTTGCCGGCGGCCGGCCCCACGTTAGGCAACAGCGGCCACCGGGCTCACGGCACGAACCTACGCCAAGCCACCGACAAGCACGCCGTGCTCCAAGGCTGCGGCCGCCAACTTCCGGTCTCGAGTCCACAGCCGCGCGCCCGCCATGAGCGCCGTTCCGAGGAGATGGATATCGACCACCGAGAGGCCGGATCCGGCCAAATGGCGCCCTTCGATAAGCGACATCGCCTCGCGGTGGGACAGTCTGGGGCCGGCTGCCAGACGTTCGAGCTCAGCCAAGACTTCCGCCCGACGCGCAAGGTTCCCCGCCGCCAGTTCCTCGATCACCAGGGGATGGCACAGCACCTGGTCGGATCGCAGGGCGGCGATCAGCGCCTCGTCCGCTGACCGGAAGTGGTCGATCCAGATCGAGGTGTCGACCAGTATCAAGACTGGGCCGGTCGTCTTGGCGCCGCAGTGGCGGCCGGGTCGGTTCCCCCAAGCGCGGCTAGCCGCTTGCCGGCCTCGGTTCGGACCAGAGTTTCCATCGCCAAACGGATCAGTGCGGCCGGCTCGCTCTCCCCGGTCAACTCCGCCGCCTGGCGCATAAGCGAATCGTCAACGGTGGCAGTGGTCCGCAATTCTCCTCCTAGAAATCAACTTTGGCATCATTGACGCCTGATTCTACGCCTCTACGCCGCGCCCAGGTCGCCCCGCGCAACCGGCGCCCTTCGCGGACGCCGCCTAGGAGGCCGGTGAAAAACCGGCCTCCTAGGCGCGAGACTCTGCTTGCCTTCCTGGGGCCACGCCGTAGGTGGGGAGTTTCCGCTGGTCAGCCTTCGGCTGCCCGGCGTCAACACGGTCGGACGGTGGTTATTCACCACCGTCCTAGGTCAGCGGTTTCATCCCGGGAATCCGGGACGCCTTGCGGTCAAGGGTCACGGTCAGGGCACAGCCCGCCCGCTGGTGGGTGAGCGCGATCAGCACATCGGGGAGGTCGAGGTCGTCGGCATCGGCCAAGTCGAGCGCGCTGGCCACCAACCCCGCCTGCTCGACGCGGACTTGGCCCACATCGAGCAGGCGCCGCACCATATCCCGGCTGGCGGCGCGGCCGTAGCCATAGGCGCTGCGCAGCACCCACAGGGTCTCGACCAGCACAATCAGTCCGATGTGGGCGGGTTCGGCGGTGGTCCGTCCCGTCAGCCAGCGCTGGGCTTTGGGCGAGGCCACCGGATCGTCGTTGGTCAAGAACCGGACCAAGACATTGGTGTCGATCCCGATCACGGCACAGATCCAGGCGGCGAGGCCTGGCCTTGATCCCGGTCTTGGCCTTCATCCCGGTCGCGGTCCCGGGCGGCTGCGGCCTGGCCGATGGCCTGGTCCATCTGCCGGATCGTGAGCTTACGGCCTCGGTTGGGGACGATGCCGAACAGATCCTCCAGGCGGGCGCGGCGCGGAGTGACAACGATCTGCTCGGTCCCCGCAACCGCGAAATCGAGTTTGGCGCCAACCTCCAACCGCAGTTGTCGCCGGATCTCAGCCGGGATCGTCACCTGCCCTTTGCTGGTCAGCGTAGAACTCGCCACAACCGGTCCTCCTTACTCGCGAACGCTTCCTTACGCCAGCTTACCGTAAGAACCCTCTTGGGCGGCCGAAGCCGACGCCTTAGCCGGCGGCGTCCTCGGGCGGGTAGGGGTCAAGCTTGTTATCCGGCTCTCGAGCGGGTCTGTCAGGCCCATTCGGTGGCCGGGCGCCGGTTGTGCGCCACGCAGTCCTCCAGGTAGGAGTTGATGAGCACCTGGTACGGCGTCCCGGTCTGCTCGGCCAGCGCCTTGAAGTAGCGGACCACGTCCACGCTCAGCCGGATGGTGACATGCTTCCTGAGGGCCTTCGCGTAAGGGTTCGGCATCGCGTTGTCCAGTCGCAGGTCAAGGTCGTCAGGAATGTCCTCATAGGGGCTATCGTCGGTTATAGAGTCGTGCCTCACGGTCGTTGGCCTTTCTGGCTGAAATGATCCTGATAGTGTCGCGGGCGGTCTTTTCGCAGTAGCTGACGGCGAGCACCCGCAGGTGTTCGCTGGCGCCGATGATGATGAACCGCTCCTCATCTAGCGAGTGCCTAGAGTCTTCAAAGATGAGCGCCCAAGGGTCCGCAAAGGCGCTGCAAGCCTCGTCGAATGTGACGCCGTGTTTGGACTTGTTCAATTGGGCCTTGCGTTCGTCCCACTCGAACCTCAGCCCCTTCATGCATACAGGATATGTACCGATGGCCGAAGAGGCAACCACTGGGCCGGACCTGCCGCGGAGGCGGCGGTCCTTAGCCGGGGGCGTCCTCGGGCGGGTAGGGGTAAAGCTCGTTTTCACCCTCCGCGACGCAGGTCCACAGCAGATAGGATTCGGGGTCCACGCCCAGGTCGGCGGCCAATTGCTGGGCGTTGACGCTGTCCGGGTCGAGCTCGGCCTCCGGCCCGGCCACGCACTTGACGACGTATTCGCGCAGGTCCGGGGCCATGACCGCCGGATGGGTGTGCGCGTAGGCCTCTTGCAGGTACTCCAAGTCAAAAGCGGCGCGGCAGGCGTCGACCTTCTCCCAGTCCGCCGCCGAGAGGTCGCTCTGGTCCCGGCCGGGGTCGGCGTCCAACCAGTAGCCCTCGAAGTAGCCATCGGCGGGACTCTTCCTCGGCGCGGCCGTCACCAGCCCGAGCCCGGTCTGGTCGATGCAGTCCTGCCACGCCTGATGCGCCGTCTCCAGGTCCTCCCAGCTCGCCTCGCCGTCTTCCATCAGGTCCAAGGCCCAGTAATGGTCGGCGCGGGCGGCCGCCAGCACGCCCTCAAGACTGTCGCGGTCTGGCGGGTCGGCCCGCTTGGACAGGGCTGGGGCCACCGCCACCACCAGCGCCCCCGCCAGCAACAACGCCAAAGACGGCCCGAAGCCGCCGAGCGGAGTTGGCCGCCGCCCAACCCGAGGCCCGCCGTCGGGCCGTTTTCCCACCGACTGTCCGCGCGGCATCGGGCACCCCTTCGTCAAATCCGGGCCAACGCGGCGGCGGCTCGCTCGATCAGCGGCACGGCGCCCGCCATCAACTCGGGCAGCGGGCTGCCATCGTCCAGGACGCCGACCCGCGCGATGCCGGCCGCCGCCAAGTCCAGGCCGTCCACCAGCGCCCGGCCCGCCACCACCCAGACCGGCAGGCCGGCCGCCCTGGCCAGCGCCGCCACGGTCCCGACCACCTTGCCGCGCAACGACTGGGAGTCGAAACTGCCTTCGCCGGTGACCACCAGATCGGCCCCGGCGATCGCGCGCTCCAAGCCGATCGCCTCCGCGACGAGCCGGGCGCCGGGGACCAAGCCGGCCCCGAAGGCCGCCACCAGGGCGACGGGCGCCCCGCCCGCGGCGCCCATTCCGCGAGCCTGCGCGTCGACCGGTCCCAGGTCGCGGGCCAGCACGTCCGCCCAACGGGCCAGGGCGGCGTCGAGGAAGGCGACGTCGTGCCGTGCCGCGCCCTTCTGCGGGCCGAAGACGGCCGCCGCGCCGCGCTCGCCCAGCAAAGGGTTGTCAACGTCGCAAGCCAGGCGCCAGTCGGCGGCGCTGGCCCTTGGGTCCAGGGCGGAAACGTCCAGGCTGGCGACCTTGGCCAGGCCGGCCCCTCCGGGCGGGACTTCGGCGCCCTGGCCGTCGAGCAGCCGGGCGCCGAGCGCCGCCAGCAGGCCCGAGCCGCCATCGGTCGTGGCCGAGCCGCCCAGCGTCAATAGGATCCGCCGCGCCCCGCCGTCCAGCGCGTGCCTGATCAGCAGGCCGGCGCCGAAGGTGTCGGCGCGGCGGGCGTCCAGGGCGTCAGCCACCGCCGACAGGCCGCTGGCGGCCGAGAGCTCGATCAGTGCGCGCTCGCCGTCGCGGCCGTATTCGGCGGTGATCGGGCGGCGGCGGGCGTCGACCGTCCTGGCCGCGACCCGCTCCCAGCCGGTCAGCGCGTCGAGGGTGCCCTCGCCGCCATCGGCCATCGGATAAAGCTCGATCCGGGCCGAGGGCCAGCGCGAGGCCAACCCCCTGGCGATCGCCGCGGCGGCGTCCCGCGCCGCCGCCGATCCTTTGAACGAGTCCGGGGCCACCACCACCCGCATCGGCGTCACCGCCCCCTCTGGTCGGCCCCGGGTTTCACGGGGACCAGGTTACCGCCCGGGCCCGCCGGCGCGCCTCGGCGCCGCTTGGTCAGCCCAGCCCCAGGCCAGCGGCCACGACCAGGGCATCGGGCGGCAGGTCGGACTGCCGATGCCGGGTCAACCGGCCGTCCTTGGTCAGCACATCGACCCAGGCCGCCTCGACCTGCCCGCCGATCACCCCGGCGCCGACCGTGGCGCCGACCGTGGCGCCGACCGTGGCGGACTGGCCGGCGCCTGTCGGACGGCGGTAACTTCGGGTCGCGCTGACCGGTCCTGGCGCCAGGGCGAGACCTCGTCCGGCGAGGAACGAGCGCAAACTGTTCAGGCGGCATCGTCCCTGGGCCATCACCCAACCGTCGACCAAGTTGACCTCGATGACCTGGTTCAGG
>JAIROU010000032.1 GCA_031257375.1 Bifidobacteriaceae bacterium | reverse complement strand
GCCCCAGCGCCCGCAGCGCCTCCGCGATCATCCGGGTGGTGGTCGACTTGCCGTTGGTGGCGCTGACCAGGGTCGTTCGCATCGGCGCGGCCAGGCGCCCGATCAGCGACCGGTCCACTTTCAGCATCACCCGCCCGCCGATCACCTGCCCGCGCCCCCGCCCGGCCGCCCGCGACGCCGCCGCCGCGCCCCGCCCGGCCGCGATGGCCAAGTGCGAGCGCCAAGGCAGCGGTTCAGACACGCCCTCTAGCCTGCCATTAACTCCCAGCGCCCGCGCGGCCAAGGCGCGCGAGACGGCCGGAGTGGGGGTCAACCTGGGCGGTCGGGCCGTGGCAGTGTGGTTGTCATGACTGAATCGGCCGCGCCCGCCAATGCTCTCGCCCGCGTCGAACGCGATCTGGCCTACGGCCCGGACCCGCGCCAGCGGCTCGACCTGTACCATCCGGCCCGGCCGAACGGGGCGCTGCTGATCGACATCCACGGCGGCGGCTGGTTCCAGGGCGACAAGTCCAAGGAGGCGGGCCTGGCGGGGCGCTTGGCCGGGGCCGGCTACCTGGTCGCCGCGCCCAACTACCGCTTCGCGGACGGGGTTTCAGGCGCCAACCTCTACCCGGCCCAGGTGGACGACGCGCTGGCGGCGGTCGGCTGGCTGAAGGCGGCCCGCGAACTGGACTTCGACCGTGGCCGGATCGGCGGCATCGGCGGCTCCTCCGGCGGA
The DNA here is from genome assembly GCA_031257375.1 of Bifidobacteriaceae bacterium. Lineage (GTDB taxonomy): Bacteria > Actinomycetota > Actinomycetes > Actinomycetales > WQXJ01 > JAIRTF01. The sequence goes on along the minus strand of JAIROU010000032.1, from coordinate 3,733 downwards.
AACCTGGCTTTCGAACTGGCGCTGTCCTTGGGGATGCCGGGGGCGTCTTGGTCCGGCCTGCTCGATCTGGCCGGTTTCCTGGCCCGCCACGGCGATGCGAAGCCGCACAAGGCGGTGTTCGACGACTCCCGCCCGAGCGCCGAGATCGACCAGGGCGGGGCCGACCCCGGCTACTACAAGTGGCTCGTCTTCAACCTGCTCGGACCAGACCTGGACGGCCTCGACGTGGCCACGCCGATCAACCGCGTCACCAGCCACTGCGGCCCGATGCTCTTCGCCAATTCGCTGGACGAGTTGGTCCCGCCCGAGGAGATGCTGATCGCCGCCACCGCCCTGATGCGGGCGGGCGTCCCCACCCGGACGGTCCTGCTCGAGGGCCGCCGCCACGCCACCGCCTACCTGGAGGACGTGCTCGCGGACACACTCGCCTTCTTCGCCCATTACCTGGCCCAACCCTGACTGCCGGCGGGAGCCCGTTCCGGGCGCTGGCTCAAGAGCGCCGCTGCGGCCTGCTCGACGGCCAGCGGCGCTCCGCTTCCGAACGCATACAACATGCGATCACGGCCCAGGCCGCCGCGTTCGACCGAGACTTTGTGGATGGCGGCCCGGTCTCGTCAGCGATCCGGCCCAGGTCATCGATCAAGGCCGCCTTGCATACCACGTGGTTGACAAGACGGATAAAATCTGTTTGTGAGCACCCAGATTGCCATCCGGTTGGACGATGCCGCGCTGGCGGCCCTTGAGGAGGAAGTGAGGGCGGGGCGCGCGGCCACCCGGTCGGACGCGGTCCGCGCCGCCATCGCCGCGATGCAGCGGCTGAGGCGGTACGCGCGCGACGAGGCCATCTTGGCCGCGCTGGCCGAACGCGGACAGACGCCATACCCGGACCTCGAGCCGCTGGCGGACCCGCCCTTCGCTGGCCTCGACTAATGCGCTCGATCGTCATAGCCCACCTCGATAAGGCGCGTCCGGCGTTGATCCTGAGCCGACCCCGGCTCGGCGGCCAGATGCCCACCGTCACCATCGCGCCGATCACATCCACCGTCCGCGGATTATCCAGCGAGGTTCCGCTGGGGCCGCGCAACGGTTTGGACCACGAGTGCGTGGCGAGTTGCGACTCGATCACCACGATCCGCGCCGGGGCGATCGGCGACACTATCGGCGTGCTCTTCGACGACCAAGAGGCGGATCTGGCGCAAGCCCTGTCCGACGCTTTTGGTCTCGACCTCACCCGGTCTTGACTTCGCCGGGACGAAAGCGTGCTCGGACGCGACGCGCCACACGGCCCCGTGCCAACGCGGCATCGGCCGTCGCCGGGCGCGGCTGACGCTCATGGTCAGAAGTCTTCGGCCATGTTGGCGAAGCGGGACAGGTGGCCTTGGAAGGCGACGTTGATGTCCGCGATCGGCCCGTTGCGGTGTTTGGCCAGGATCAGGGTGGCCTCGCCCTTGGCCCGCTCGTCCTGGCTGGAGTCGAGGCGGCTGATCAAGATGACGACGTCGGCGTCCTGCTCGAGCGAGCCGGACTCGCGCAGGTCGGACAATTCTGGGCGCTTGTTCTCGCGCTGCTCGGCGGCCCGGTTCAACTGCGAGATCGCCACCACCGGCACGTCTAGCTCTTTGGCCAGCAGTTTCAGCGCCCGCGAGAACTCCGAGACCTCCTGCTGGCGGGACTCGACCCGCTTGCCGGAGCTCATCAGCTGCAAGTAGTCGATTATGACCAGTTGGAGGTCGTTGCGCTGCTTCAGGCGGCGGCACTTGGCGCGGATCTCCATCAGGGACATGTTCGGGGAGTCGTCGATGAACAACGGCGCTTCTTTGATCCGGCCGACTTTCGACATGATCCGGGGCCACCAGTCGATCTGCACCGAGCCCGAGCGCAAGTGCTTCAGCATCACCCCCGACTCGGCGCTGAGCAGGCGCTGGGTGATCTCGTCGCGCGACATCTCCAATGAGAACAGGACCGCGGTCTGGCCGTTGCGGATGGCCGCCGACCGGGCGAAGTCCAAGCCCAGGGTCGACTTGCCCTTGCCCGGCCGGGCCGCCACGATCACCATCTGGCCGCCGTGCAGGCCGCCGGTCAGCCGGTCGAGCTCGTGGAACCCGGTCGGCACGCCGGTGATGTGGCCCGGCGTGGCCGACATCCGCTCGATCTCCGCCACCACCGGGTCGATTATGTCCCGGATGCTCTGGTAGTCCTCGGCCGCGCCGCGCTCGGTCACGGCGTAGACCTCGGCCTGGGCCTCGTTGACTATGTCATCGATCGGCCGGCCGTCATTGGAGTACCCGAGCTGCGTGATCCGGGTCCCGGAATCCACCAGGCGGCGCATGACCGCCCGGTCGCGCACGATCTGCGCGTAGAAGCCGGCGTTGGCGGCGGTCGGCACCCCCGCCATGATGCTGGCCAAGTACTGGGCGCCGCCGATCAGCCCCATCTCGCCGCGCCGGGTCAACTCCGCCGTCACCGTCACCGCGTCGACCGGCTCGCCGCGCGAGTAGATGTCGGTGATGGCGGCGAAGACCATCTCATGCTGGGGGCGGTAGAAGTCCTCCCCCTTGAGCACCGCCACCACGTCCGCGATGGCGTCCTTGGACAGCAGCATGGCTCCGAGGGCGGACTGCTCCGCTTGGATGTCCTGCGGGGGCAGCCGTTCGAATTGGGGCGCCGCGACCGCGGTCGCCTCAAACTCGGTCACAGACAACGTGTGTCCGCCTTCCTGTGGGGCGTCTAACCTGGTTCAGTTTTCGCCCGATGACTCCCCGCCGGCTTGCGGCGGGTCCTCCTCGGGCCGACGGTGGCGGCGCGGTGGCGCCCCACTACCGTCAATTCGCTTCACACTCGACGCTATAGGAGGGGTCTGACAGCGAAAGCGGCGCGGTTGGTCGGCTGGTCCAGTGTAGGTCAGGCGAGGCCTGCGGGCAAGAACGTCATCGCAGGTCAGACCGCATTTTCTGAGGAAAACCTGGGGATTGGGTGTGGACTTCGACGGCCTGCCTGTGGATTGATCGCCCCATGTGGACGGCTCGCGGATGCCTGCCGCCCGCCCGCCAGGGTCCCGCCCGTGGTCTGGGCGTTCACATTCGAAACCCCGGCCGACCAATCCACAGCCTGTGGATAACCTCTGGACAACGCATCTTCGCCCAACGCCCGGTGCCGCTCTGTTTCCGATGCCGCCGCCCGCCCGACCCGGGCGTCCGGTCCAGCAAACCGAAGGAGTGTCCCCAAGTTTGAGACGAAAGGACCGTCCCCCGGTTTACCCGATGCCGCCGCCCGCCCGGCGCCGCCCGCCCGGCCCGGGCGTCCGGCCCGGCAAACCCAAGGAGTGTCCCCAAGTCTGAGACGAAAGGACCGTCCCCAGGTTTACCCCGGTTTACCCCGGTTTACTGGGCGGCGCGGCATCGTCTGGCCCGGCAAACCCAAGGAGTGTCCCCAAGTCTGAGACGAAAGGACCGTCCCCCGGTTTACTGGGCGGCGCGCGGCATCGTGACCGGCTGGTGCGGCGGTCGGCGGGCGCTTACAGGTCCTCGTGCTTGACGAGGTGGCGGAAGGCGATCCAGCCGATCGGCACCCGCGCCCAATAGGTGATGGCGCGGAACAGCACCGCCGCCGAGGCGGCCGTGGCCGTGGCCACGCCGACCGCGCGCAGGCCCGCCGTCAGGGCGATCTCGACCCCGCCGAGCCCGCCGGGGGTGGGCGCGGCCGACCCGGCGGTGTTGCCGATCAAGAACACCAG
>JAIROU010000487.1 GCA_031257375.1 Bifidobacteriaceae bacterium | reverse complement strand
CCCAAGACACCCAACCCGCCACCGGCTAACCCCCTTCCCCGCGTCGGCCCTGCGAAATCTGAGCAAGACTCAGCCACGGCGCCAGGCGCCGTGGCTGGCGTCAACGCGGGGGCGGACGGCGCGGTGTGGCGGGCCCGGGGATGAGGCGGGCGGAGTTGAGTATGAACGCCGTCTCCGAACCGACGTGGATGAGCGCGGCGACAACGGGGCTGAGGAGGCCGAAGGCGCCCAGGCCAATGCCGACGAGGTCGACGGCGATGGTGCCCGCGAAGTTGAACACAACGATCCGGCGGGCGCGTTTGGCGACCTGCGCCGTGCGGACGAGATCACCCAGGTCGGAGCTTATGAGCACGATGTCGGCGCTGTCTCGGGCGATTTCAGTGCCCGATCCCATCGCGATACCCACGTCGGCGCGCGCCAGGGCCGGGGCGTCGTTCACCCCGTCGCCAACCATCGCCAACCGGTGCCCGGCCGCGCGTTCGGCGTCTACGGCGGCCAGCTTTTGTTCCGGGAGGAGGCCCGCCCGCACGCCGTCAATGCCAAGTTCGGCGGCGACCGCTCGGGCAGTCGCGTCTTGGTCGCCGGTGACGACGAGGGTGCGCAGGCCCGCCTGGCGAAGCTCGGCCACCGCCCGCTTCGCCGAGTCGCGGATCGTGTCCGCCAACAGGATCGTTCCAGCGTAGGCGCCGCCGATGCCGACGTGCACGGCGGTCGCGACACCCTGCCCTTCGATCACGCTGACGGCATCGGCCACCAGGCGGCGGTTGCCCGCCGCGACCGCTTTGCCCGCGACGGTGGCGGTCACGCCGAAGCCGGGGCGGTAGGCGAAGTCCTCGGCCGTGCCGACCGGCAGGCCCAGCGCGCGCGCGTGCGCGACGATGGCCTGCCCCAGGGGGTGCTCCGAGTAGGCTTCGGCGGCGGCCGCGTGGATCAGCAACTCGTCTCCGGTGAGGCCCTCGATGGGGAGTACTTGGACGACGCCGGGGCTGCCGGTGGTGAGGGTGCCGGTCTTGTCGAAAACCACCGTGTCGACGGTCGAGAGCGCTTCGAGGTGCGCGCCGTCCTTGATGAACGCCCCCGAGCGGGCGATCCGGGCGATGGCCGCGAGCACCGCCAGCGGGGTGCCCGCCACAACGCCGCAGGCGCCGGCCACCACGACCACGGCGATGGTGGAGGTGACGTCGCGGGTCGCCAGATAGGTGATGGCCGCGCCGCCGAGCGCGAGGTACACCAGCCAGGAGGCCAGGCGGTCGGCCAGCCGCTGCGCTGGCGCCCGGGACTCCTGAGCCCGCCGCACCGCTTCAACGATCCGTCCGTAGGACGATGCCGCGCCGACTTTCTCGACCCGGACCTCGACCGCGCCGACCTGGTTGACAGAACCGGCGAACACCTCGCTGCCGGTGGTTATGTCGACCGGCAGCGATTCGCCGGTGATGCGCGACTGGTCGGCGGTGGACTCGCCCGCGATCACAACCCCGTCGACCGGAATCCGGCCGCCGGGCGCGACCAGCACGACTTGCCCCGGTTCGACCTGGCTCAGCGGCATTGTCACGGTGGCGCCGCCCTGCCGCAGTTGGACCGACTCGGGTAAGAACGCCATCAGATCGGTCAGGGCGTCGCGGCCGCGATCCATGGCCAGGTCTTCCAGAATCTCGGCCGCCAGCACGAAGGTGGTGATCAACAGCGCCGTCACCAACTCGCCAATCGCGGCGGCGGCGGCGATGGCGATGAGCATGGAAAGCTCCATGCTCATGCGGCGTCGGCGCGCATCCTCGAACGCTTCCTTCAGGATCGGCCAGCAACCGACCGCCAGGCCCGCGACCGCGACCGCGACCGCGACCTGCGGAACTCGCGGCCAGGGCCACGTCGCACCAACCGCGACCGCCAGGGCGCAGGCCGCGACGAACGCGGCGCGCGCCAGGTCGCCCCGGTCGATCTGCCGCCACACGCCCACCACGCCGGACGGTGACGCCGCGGCGGACGCCATGCGCGCCGCCGCGCTCACCCGGACGCCCCAGGCGAGACGACCGGGCCAATCTGGCCGCGGTGGTGCCGTGGCACGTCATCCACGACGTGCTCGGCCTGGAACACGGCTTGCGCCACCAACTCCCGCGCATGCTCGTCAATCAGGCCGTAGAACACCCGGGCTCCGTCTTGCCTGGCCCGCACAACCTTTCCCCAACGCAGCTTCGCGAGATGCTGCGACACCGCGGTCGGAGACTTCCCGACCCGTTCGGCCAACTCGCCCACCGTCAGTTCGCCGCCGCGCAGGGCAAGGATGATCCTAATGCGGGTCGGATCCGACAGCAGCGAGAACACTTCAGCCGCCTGATCCACGTACTGCCACTCAACGTCGAGACCGCAAGCCTTCACATCTTCGCACATGCGAAGATACTAAGGTCTGGCGCCCCTCACCGCAAAAACCGAACCTGCGACCAGGCGCCAGCCCCATCCCCCCGAAAACTGAGTAAGACTCAGCCACGGCGCCAGGCGCCGTGGCTGGTCCAGGCGCCTCAGAGGCGGGGGACACCAGTGGCGTGTCGCAGGGTGTTGGTGGCGGTGGTTAGGAGGTCGATGGCGTCGGCCAGGGATTGGTCGTCAATGTCGCGGTGGGTGACCAGGCGGACCGCCGGTCCCATGGTCAGACAGCCCACGCCCGCCTCGTTCCAGGCGCGGGCCAGGGCCTCAGCTGTGAAGCCGTCGCCCGGGGCTGGGCGGACCAGGACTATGTTGGTGGCCGGCTCGTCCGCCTCCAGCCCGGATTGCCGCAGGGCGCGGACCAAACGGGCCGCCCGCAGCCGGTCTTCATCGATGCGGGGCAGTTCCTCGTCCAGCGCCACCAACGCCGCCGCCGCCAACACCCCGGCCTGGCGCATTCCGCCGCCCAGCGCCTTGCGCCAACGCCAGGCCCGGTCGATGAACTCCCGGCTGGAGCAAAGCATCGAGCCGACCGGCGCGCCCAGGCCCTTGGAGAAGCAAACCGTCACAGAATCGGCGTTTCCGGCCGCCCGGGCCGGGCTGACCGACTGAGCGGCGGCGGCGTGCCAAAGGCGGGCGCCGTCAAGGTGGACCCGCCACCCGGCGGCGTGCGCGGCATCGGACAATTGGTTCGCCAACTGCCACCCGACAATGTGGCCGCCCCCGTGGTTGTGGGTGTTCTCCAGGCAGACCAGGCGGGTGATCAACTCGTAGTAGGCCGGGCGCCGGGACTCCTCGGCGGCGACGGCCTCGATGTCCGCCACCGACGGCACCCCCGGCGCGTGCGACCACGGCAGCTCCAGCGGGATGCCGCCGCCGATCCACGCGGCCGTGCCCAGCTCGTGCGTCAGGACGTGGGCGTGGCGCGGGGCCAGGAAGCGATCGCCCCGGCCCAGGCTGGTCATCAGTGCGAGCAGGTTCGACATCGAGCCGGACGGGACGAACAGCCCAGCCTCTTGCCCCACCAGCGCGGCCGTGCGCTCCTCGAGCTCTTGGACGGTCGGGTCGCGGTCGATCACGTCGTCGCCGACGCGGGCGGCCGCCATGGCCTGGCGCATCGCCGGGGAAGGCTGGGTGACGGTGTCGGAGCGCAAATCCACCTTGAAGATCACCTTTTAGTTATATCGCACCGCCGTAGGAGCGCGCGGGCTGGTCAGTTACGTACACTTACGCTTGTGATTTTCCGCGCCATCGCCGACTCGAGGCCCTACCCGGACCACGGGTACGCCTCGTCGAGGCAATGGTCGCGGGTGGCGCCGCGCCAGGTCCGCCTGGCCGAGCTCATCACCACCAAGTCCACCTTGGACCTGGCCAGCCTGCTGGCCGAGGACTCGACCTTCTACGGCGACCTGTTCGCGCACGTCGTCTATTGGCAGGGCGCGCACTACCTGGAGGACGGCCTGCACCGGGCGGTGCGGGCGGCGCTGCGCGGCCACGGGTCGCTCCACGCCAGGGTCCTCAATTTGGACGAGCTCGAGCTAGCCCGAACGGACGGGGCCAACGGTGAGAACGCCTAGCACGCCGGAGTCGCGCCGCCGAAATCTCCGCTGGCGCCAGGCCATCATCTACTCGCTGCTGATCGGCGCCCTGGTGGTGGCGGCGGCGACGGCGGTCGGGATCTGGACCGGGCGGTTGAAGCCGATGTTCAACGACGAGTTCAAGTACAAGCCGTCCGAGTCGCCCCGCGTCGAGCCCGTGCCCTGCCCGTCCGGCGAGGGCGCGACCTACCCCGAGCTGACCGCCGTCGCGGTCCGGGTCCTCAACGGCACCGACCGGCAGGGCTTGGCCGGGAACACGGCCACCGCCCTGGCCGCCGCGGGCTTCCCGGCGCCGGAGCCGGGCAACGCCCCGCAGACTTACGATGGCGTGGCCAAGCTGGTGACGGGCGCGGAGGGCATCAACAACGCCTACACGCTTTGGCTTTACTTTCCCGATGACGCCGTCATCGCTTTCGACGCCACGCACGCCGGCCCCGGGGTCGACGTCCACCTGGGCGCCAAGTTCCAAGCCCTGCGCCCGGCCGATGAGGTCGTCTTCGACGCGGCCGCCGCCATCATCCCGATCGATGGCTGCCGCTCCGCCGAATCAATCCTGGCCGACCTTCCGGCCGCCGCGACCACCACTCCCACTCCCTGACCCGGGTTTGGGGCCCGGGTTTGGGGCCGGAGGGGGAGCTGGCCGGGCGGGCGCCCGGATCAGGCCGGCGGGCGCCAACGCAGGCCGAAGCCGCGGACCGTCTCGATTTGGTCGGCGCCGAGCTTTTTCCGCAGGTAGCTGACGTAGACGTCGACCACGTTCGACCCCAGGTCGTGGTCGTAGCCCCAGACCAGCGAGAGCAGTTGCCCGCGGCTGAAGACCTGGCCGGGGCGGCCCATGAGGGTCTGTGCCAGGGCGAACTCGCGCGCCGACAGCGCCACTTCGCGCCCTTCCACGAAGGCCCGGCGGGTGGCCGCCTCCAGGCGGACCGGGCCGACCGAGAGAACGGCCCCGGCGGCATCGGCGGCTCGGTCGGCGTTGGCGGTGCGCAGCCGGAGCTTGACCCGGGCCAGCAGCTCGGCGAACCGGAACGGCTTGGTCATGTAGTCGTCGGCGCCGCCCTCGAGGGCCGCCACCGTGTCCGTGACCGATGTGCGGGCGGTCAGAATTATGACCGGGACGGTTTGGCCCTGCGCCCGCAGGCGCCGCAGCACTTCCATCCCGTCCAGGTCGGCCAGGCCCAGGTCGAGGACGATCAGATCGGGCGGGTCAATCCCCGCCAAGGCCAGGGCCTCGGCCCCGCTGGCCGCCCAGGCGGTCACGTACCCGGCCCCGGTCAGTCCTTTGAGCAGGAAAGAGGCGATTCTGTCCTCGTCTTCCACGACCAGGATGCGGGTCATGGGCCGTCATCGCCTGCTTGTCCGGCGGGGCGGTCGGCGCGGCCTGGGTCGGCGCGGCCTGGGTCGGGGCGGCCGAGGTCCGGGTGGCCCAAGCCGGGGCGGCCGGGGTTGGCGGCTTCACCGGGCTGGGGGCCGGGCCCGGTGCTGTGCCCGGACGCGGCGCCGGGCCCGGCCGCAGTCGCGCCCGGCGGCCGCAGTTCCGGCGGCGCCAGCGGCAGCAGCAGCGCGAACTCCGAGCCCCGGCCGCTTTCGGAGCGCAGTTCGACCCGGCCGCCGTGGGCGGCGACGATCTTGGCGACGATGGCGAGCCCCAGCCCCGCGCCCGCCGATGCCGTCGGGGCGTCGGGGCGCGCCCGGCCGAACCGCTCGAACACCCGCTGGCGGTCGGCCGGGGCGATCCCGCGCCCGTTGTCCCGGACCGACAAGCGCGCCCAGCCCTCCTGGCGCCGCAAGCCGAACGCCACGACCGAGCCGGGCGGCGAGTACTTGACCGCGTTGGTCGCCAGTTCCAGCCACGCCTCGGTCAGGCGATGCTGGTCGGCCAGGACCCAGGCCTCGTCGCGGGCTTCCACCCGCCACTCGCGCTCGCCCAGGCCGCGGGCCTTGTCGACCACCTCGTCAAACCACGGTCCCAGTTCCAGGGGCGCCAGGCGGGCGAAATCCGGACCGTCCGCGGCCGCCAGGGTGACCAGGGAGTCGGTCAGTTGGCGCATCCGGCCAAGCTCGTCCAGGACCAGCGCCCGTTCCGCCTCGATTTCCGCCGGGTCGTCGGCGTTCATCAATTCCAGGTGGCCTTGGACCACGGTCAGCGGCGTGCGCAACTCGTGGCCGACGTCGTCGAGCAGCCGCCGTTGCGACTCGAAGGCCTTCTGGAGGGCGTCGAGCATGGTGTTGATCTCCGCGGCCAACTCGGCGGCCTCGGCCGGGGCGGCCACTTCGAGACGCCGCCCGATGTCCGGCCGCCCGCCCTGGCCTGAGGTGATCTCGCGGGTGGTGGCCGCCACCTGGCGCAGCGGACGCAGAATCCGGCCAGCCGTGACCCAACCGGCGACCGTCACCAAGGCCACCGCGCCCAGCCCGACCGGCAGGTATCCGCGCAGGTAGGAGCGGGTCACTTGGGCTCGCTCGGCGCCTCGGTCGATCACGACCGCGTAAACGCCCTCGGCCGCCGGCGCCTCGGCCGCCGGCGCCTCGGCCGACACGATTGGCACCGACACATAGGCGTAGCTGCCCGAGCCGGTCGTCAAGTGCTGGATCCGCACCGGATCCTCGGGCGGCGCCGCCACCAGCCGGACGGTCAACTCCGGATCGGCCAGGGCGCGTCCGCAGACCGCCGGGCCGCCGGCGTGGGTCCAGGCGCCGGCCCCGACCCGGCCGAGGGTGCATTCGACCGCCGCGTTGACCGACTGCGCGACCGCTCCGTCGACCAGCCGCGCGGCCGTGTAGCCGGGGTGGGCCTCGGCGTAACGGTGCAGCTCTGAGACCGCGCGCTCAAGGGATCCGGCGATCCGCGAGTCGGTCCGGCGCAGCTCCAACAGATAGGCCAGACCGCCGGCGGCGGCCAGGCCGAGGGCCGCCAGCCCGGCGATGGCGACCACCAGCCAGCGGCGGAAGGTCGGGGGCTTGTTCACTCAAGTGCCTTTGGTCGTGGCGCGCTATCGCCAATAGTCTCGCAGAGGCGAGGGCGCACCGGCGTCAGTCCAAGACGTGATCGGCTTCCCATTCCAGGATTTCGCCGGTGACCGCGTCGATCTCGAACTCGTATTCCGTCCAGCCGTGGATGATCTCGCCCTCGTACTCGTCGCGCCCGTCGTCGCGGCTCAGATGAAGCCTGATCGAGTTGGCTCCCGGCACTTGCGCCAAGGCGATCTGTTTGGCCTGCTCCTCGGAGATCAGCGCCGCAGCCGTGGGCGCCGGGGTCGGAGCAGCCGTGAGAGCTGGCGTCGGCGCCGGGGCGCTCGGGGGCGCCGATGCGGCCGAGGGCGCCGGGGTGCTCGGTGTCGGCAGGGCGCCCCCGCCGACCAGATCGTTTGACTGGTCCGTCGCGGCCGACGCGGCATCGGCGGCGGCTGAGGCGGCGGCCGGGGCCGACAGATGGACCGGGCCTCCGACGACCGGTCCGGCGCTGGCCCCTCCCGGCATCAAGGCGGCCGTGGTCAACGCGGTCACAACGACCACCAGCGCGACGCCGGACAGCGCGACGAGGATGTTGCGGGCCGTCGCCCCAAGCCGGCGCCTGGGCGCGCGGGTTGAAGTCGGGGCTGCGGCGGGGAGTTGATCTGGTGTCATGAGTCCAGCCTGACAGCCGCCCATGAGGCGGTCCTTAGGCGGTTATGAGAGTTTCCTAATGGAATCAAACCCAGGTGGAGGCGGTCGCCAAGAACTGCTCGACACCGGCCCGCTCCCCGATCGAGACGCGCACGCCCTCGTTCGGGAAGGGCCGGACCAGCACGCCGGCCCGGCGGCAGGCCTCGGCGAACGGCATGGCGTCAGCGCCCAAGTCGAGCCAGACGAAATTGCCCTGCGGCTCGGGCGGCTGCCAGCCCTGGGCCTGGAGCGCCCCAAAGGCGAAGCTTCGGCGTTCGACCAGCCCGGCCACCCGCTCGCGCAGCTCGTCCTGAAGCTGGAGCGAGGTGATGGCGGCTTTCTCGGCCATCGCCGAGACCGAGAACGGCACCGTCACCGCCCTCACCGCGCTGATCAGGCGCGGCCGTCCAAGCGCGTAGCCGACCCGCAGCCCGGCCAGCCCGTAGGCCTTCGAAAAGGAGCGCGCGACCACCAGGTTGGGGTACTTGGCCAAGGATCCGATGCCGTCCACCGCCTCAGGGTCGGTCACGAACTCGACGTACGCCTCGTCTAGGACAACCAGCAGATCGTCCGGCGCGGCGGCCATGAAAGCGTCGAACTCGTCCTGGCGCACGGCCGGTCCGGTCGGATTGTTCGGCGTGCAGATCACCGCCGCCCGGGTGCGTTCGTCCAACGCCCCGGCCAGGGCGGGCAGGTCCAGCCGACCGCCCGGCCCCAGTGGCACGGTCACCGCTTCAGCGCCGGTCACGCCGGTCAGGATCGGGTAGGCCTCGAACGACCGCCAGGGGTAGGCGACCCGGTCTCCCGGTCCTGCGACCGCCGCCAAGAGGTGCCCCAGCACCGCCACCGACCCGGCCCCCACGGCCACCTGCTCCGGCTCCAGATCATGCAGCCGGGCGATCGCCCCGGCCAACTCGTCCGCCATCATCGACGGGTAGCGGTTGATGTCGGCCGCCGAATCCGCGACGGCCGCCATCACGCCGGGCAGCGGCGGGTACGGCGACTCGTTCGAGGACAGTTTGTGAAACAACCGGCCCGAGGACCGCGCGCCGGGCTGGTAAGCCGGCAAGGCGGCCACGGATGGGCGAATCGGCACCTTGGTCATGGTTCCATCGTTCCACTAAGGCGGCGGCGCCCGGGCGCGCGACGCCCGGCCGACCCGGAAATGGCATAATCGCCCAATGGTTCCGTTCGGCTGGCGCATCGTCATCAACGCGGTCGGCCTGTGGATTGTTGACGGCTTGTGGAACTCGATCCGGCTGGCGCCCCCGGACGAATCGGTCCTCAACCAGATCGCCCAATACCTCGTCATCGGTCTGCTCTTGGCGGCGGTCAACACCGTCGTCAAACCGTTGTTGAAAGTGTTGTCCTTCCCTTTGTACCTCCTGACTCTGGGCTTGTTCGGCCTGGTGGTGAATGCGGCCATGCTGGAACTCGTGGCCTGGGCGACGTCCTGGACCAGCTTCGGCCTCGAGATCGACTCGTTCGGCTCAGCCCTGGGCGCCGCCCTGGTGCTGGCGCTGGTCACAGCGGCCTTGTCGGTTCCGTTCAAACGGCGCGGCCGGACCGGCAAACCGGTCACTCCCGCTTGACCTTGTAGACGGTGGTCTCGGCGCTGGCGGTGGGGTCGAGGACCGGGGCGGCGGCGTCCCGCCAAGCGGCCACCGACTGATCCGACCCCTGGTCCAGGATCCGGGCGGTGTCGGCGTAGGTCTCAAGGTGATGGGCCGCGGCCGTGTCGGTGGCGGCCTCGCGGAGGTCTGGATCGGAGGCCTCGCGCAGGTCCCGCACCACCGTGGTCTGGGTGGGCCCGCGCTGGTTGGCGCCGCCGGACAGGGCCGGGATGATGTCTTGGGTGTGCTCCAGGGACAGCCACTGGGCCGAGTTCGACGGCTTCAGCCGCGAGACCGGCGATCCGATCGTCAACACGGCCGCGAGCGCGTACTGGGCTGTGAATTCGGGGTCGGCCGCCAGGGCCGCCGCCACGATGCCGCCCTGCGAGTGCCCCGCCAGCACGACCGGCTCGCCCGGCTGGACGCCCGCGTCGGCCATGGCGGCGACCGCGGCCAGGCCGATCGCGTTGGTGTCTCCCGGCACCGCCCGCAGGTTGGTCCCCATGTCGGCCGGATTGGACCCGGTCCCCAGGGCCATCGACTGCGTGCCCGGCACAGTCACCAGCCAACTCGCCGATCCGTCGGCGGCCGACACCTTGGTGACGCCGATCTGGCTGTCTGACTTGTCGGCATCGGCCAAGGCCTTGACCCGCCAGACCAAGTCCTCGACACCGGCCGGCGGCCGGTCCGCCGCGGCCGATCCCCGCGTCACCGTGACGCTCAACCCGTCGCCGTGCCCCAACGTCGCCACGGCCGTCGCAGTTCGCGTCAGTTGGTCCGTCGAAGGGGTCGTGAACAGCGGAAACGGAACGATCATGGAACCCAGCAGCCCGCGGACCTGGTCGTGGCGGGAGCGCAGCAACTCGGCCCAGGAGGGCGGATGGCCGTCCAGCAAGATCCCGGCGCCGGTGTCCGCGGCGACGCCCCCGGCCAGGGCGACCGTCCGCGTCATCGCCCCCAACGGCCAGGGCAGGGGAGGCAGCGCGGACACCCAGTCGAAAGAGGCGGACGAGCCGAACAGGCGGCCGATCTCTTGGTCGGCCTCGTCATAGGCCGCCTTGGCCCGGAGCAGGTTCACAGCCAACTGGTCTAGCTCGTCCAACAGGACGGCGGTGCCGATGGCCGTTCGCAAGCCGTCGCCTATTTCCGCCGCCAGCCAGCGGGCGGTCTTTTCGCCTGGGGAGCACCCCGCCATGGCCCAATAGGGCCACAAGCGTTCCGCCAGAGACAGATCGAGGCCGCCGGCCCGAATCGCCGCTTGATCGGCCCGGGCCACTTCCTCCCGCGCCCACTTGAGCTGCATGACGAGCAGGCCGAGGTCTTCCATGCAGGCGATGTCACCGGCCGCGCCGCCGTAGACGGTGACCGAGTCGCCGCTCAAGTCGACCCCACGGCGTTCAGAACCATGGTCTTGCAGCCGCGCAGCCTGCCGACCTCCAAGTCAAGGCTCTCCAAGCTCAGCAGGCAGCGTTGACGCAGGTAATCGACAGAATCGCGGTAGGCCGAGGCGGCCGTTGAACGCCACCCCTCGGGGCGGGCGAAGGTCAGCAGTCGTCCGGCGTCGCCCAGAGCCTGGGCCGCCTCGGCCGCGTCGGCGATGCGCCGTTCGATGCCGTCGATCACATGCTGGCCGTCGCACTTCTCCATGGCGGAAATTCTGCTCCGCCCCGATCGGCGCCGACGCCGAGAAAAGAAAACCCTGTGGATTAAAGATCTGGTTAGCGGTTCGCCCGGCGCGGGCCGGGCCTGCGCCTTCGACCGCCAGACTGATGATGGGTTCGGCCCGGCGAGGGGCGACAATGGTAGGCGTGCGGCGCACTTTCACCAAGCGATACCGGCCGGGGGCGCGCGGGTCGCCAGCGTTGGAGGCGCTGTCGCTGCGGTGGTTGGGGGAAGTGCCCGATGGCGTCGAGACAGTTAAGGTCAGATCCGTCGGCGACGATCGCCTCGAGTTGGAGTACCTGCCCACCGTGCCCCCGGCCGAGGGCGCGGCCGAGACGCTGGGCCGCGCCCTGGCCCGGACTCACGCGGCTGGCGCGGCCCACTTCGGGGCGCCGCCGCCTGGCTGGGACGGCCCCGGCGGCATCGGACACGCCCCCTTGTCCTTTGTGCGCCAAGGCGGCGCGCGCTGGGGCGAGTTTTACGCCGCCGAGCGGGTGCTGCCCTACGCGCGGGCCGCCCACCGGCTTGGGCAGCTTCCGCCGGACGGGCTGGCGGTACTCGAACACCTGTCGGAGAGGCTGGCCGACGGCCTGTTCGACGCCCCGCAGCCGGGGCTGCTGGCGGCGGGCGCGGCGGCCCGCCTGCACGGCGACTTGTGGACCGGCAACGTGGTTTGGACCGAACCGCCGCCCGGCGGCGCGCGGCCGTGGACCGGCGCGGCACTGATCGACCCGGCCGCCCACGGCGGGCACGCCGAGACCGATCTGGCCATGCTGGCGCTGTTCGGGCTGTTCGGGCTGACCGAGCTGATGGCCGCGTACGACGAGGTGTCGCCGCTGGCCGAGGGCTGGCGCGAGCGGGTCGGGCTGCATCAACTGTTCCCGCTGCTGGTTCACGCCGCGCTGTTCGGCGGCTCGTACGGGCCGCGGGCGGTCGACCGCGCCCGGCGGCTACTTTGAGAAAATGGACCCGCGCTCCGACGGCAAAAACCGCGTCAAGGTCACCCTGAGAACTCAAAGCCTTCACACACCCGGCCAAAATGCCAGGCTGGGCGTGTAAGTTAGGCATATGACGACTCCCGAACACAATCCTCAGTACCCCCAACCCCAGCCGCCGCAGGCCTATTACCAGCAGCCCCCGCCGCCCTACGGGCAGCAGAACACCGGCGCCGTGCCGTATCCCCCCTATCCCCAGCCGAAGACGGGCAGCCCGATCGCCGGGGGCGTTTGGGGGATCGTCCTGCTGGCGCTGGCCGCCCTGACCACGCTGATCGGCCTGATCACGCTGATCGTCTCGGTCACCGGCGGCGGGGCCGCCTACCACGACACGGCTCCGTTCCTGACCACTTGGTTCTTGATGCCCGGCCTGATCCTGAGCGGCCTGTTCCTCGCCCTCCAGGCGTTCGGCGCCAAGAAGAACTGACCCGGCGCAGCGCCCTTCGGCGGTCCGGCTGTTTCGCTCACAAGCGCGCCGTGACGGCCGTTCACGATGCCGCACCCGCAGTTGGGGCGCGGCCGCCACTTTGCCTCGTTTGGGCGACCGCTCAAACGGGCCGAGTGGCGGGCCGAGTGGCGGGCCGGAAAGTGATCCAGGCCGAGGGCGGACCGTTTCGCCCGACGTGACGTCGCGTGGCGTGGCGCGCGGGCCGGGCCGCCTGGGCCGACCCCTAAACTTGGGTTGTGCCAACCTCTTTCGCCGCGCTCGAGCCGCGTCCGCCGCTCAGCCCGCTGGACGGACGCTATGCGGGCGCGACGGCGCCGCTGGTGGACTATTTCTCCGAGGCGGCCCTCAACCGCGCCCGCCTTCTGGTCGAGGTCGAATGGTTCATCTATCTGCTCGACCAGCGGGTGCTGCCCGGCGCACCGCCCCTGGGCCAGCCGGAGCGGGACTACTTGCGCGCCATCGCCGACCAGTTCGGCCCGGTTGAGGTCTCCGAGTTGGCCGCCATCGAGCGCGAGACCGTCCACGATGTCAAGGCCGTCGAGTACTTCCTGCGCCG
>JAIROU010000460.1 GCA_031257375.1 Bifidobacteriaceae bacterium | reverse complement strand
CGCCGGGCGCCAAGCTGGCAAGGCGCGCGGCCCGCTGCCGCTGACGCTCGCGGAACCGGCCCACCGCGATGCCGTCCCGGCCGGAGGCGAGGATCATCGCCTCCGCGTCGGCTTGGAGGAGCCTGTAGGCGGGCCAGGTCGCCTCGCCCAGGTAGCCGGGCCTGCCCAGCGCGAGCTTGAACACCTGCTCGTAGCGGTCCAGCCAGTCGGCGGCCTCAGCCGGGCCGAGCGGGCGGGCCTGCTCGGCCCGCAGCGTGTGAGCCGCCCGGGGCTCCGAAAGCCACCGGCCGTCCGGGGCGCGGCGGTTCTCGAACAAGAGCGCGTCGCGGGACCGCACCTGGATCGAGGCGACCTCCGCCATCGCCTCCAACGCGGACACCACGCCCGCGGAGTTGGCCACAGCCGCCTCGTGCGCCTCCGGCGGGGTCCACCTGCCGACCGCCGGCCAGCCGGCGTCCAGGGACCGCATCTCCGCAGACAGCCGCGACACCGCGGCGGGGATCGCGACCGCGACCACCTCGACCCGGTAGCCGGCGCGGGCGAACCTCCCAGCGGTGGCGGTGACCATCGCCTGGTCGCGGAACGTGCCCTCCAGCAGCACCGAGTAGCGGCGCTCCAACGCGTGGGCGAGCGCCAGCGCGACCAGGCCGCCGGACACCGGGGCGGTCGCTGCGGGCATCCCCAAAGGGTCCTCCAACGCCAGCCGCGCGTAGCCGGGATGGTACTCGCGCAGATCGTCGCCGGTGATCCGCGCGAGGCCCACCTCGCCGTGGGCCTGGGCGACCGCCTGCTGGGCGCGGGTCTTGCCCGCCGCTGGCTGCCCTCCGAGGAGCACCAGCACCGGGTCGGGCCGCCCGGGCTCGCGGCCGCCGAAGATGTCGTCGCGGACGCGCTGGTCGAACACTCCGGCCAGCCACTCTTGGAAGCCGGCCGGCGGGAGGCCGGTCACGCGGGGCCGGCCAGCGCCCGGATCTCGCAGGCCCACGCCTGGTGCTGTGCGATCAGGCCGGCCCGGTCGTCCACGTCCAGGGCTTCCGCCTGCCGCCTGACCAGCCGGCGGCGCGCCTCCCAGTGGTCCCGCCCGTAGTCGCCGGCGGTGGCCCGCGCCCGCTCGAGCAGCAGCGCGGAGAGAACGCTCGCCTGGTGGCGGGCCATGTCGTACAAGACCACGTCCTCCACGATCCTGGGGTCCTCCCACATCGCGGGCGGGCCGGCCAGCGCCGGCGCCGTCTGGGTCATCGCTTCCGCCTCCTGTCCTTGTCCGCTGCCAACTCTACCCGCGGGCACCGGGCGGTGGAATGGCCGCCGCCGGGGAGCCCGGAGTCGCCAGCGGGGCCGCCCGATCGGCCGGTCGTCGGCCGTCTGCGCCCAGAACTCGGCCCACGCGCTGTACGAGGCGGCGGCGATGCCGACGGCCTCAGCCACCGCCTCGTCGGTCGCCTGGTTGCCGCTGGCCTGGTCGGTGTGGTCGCGTCCGCTCACAAGCGACAACACCTACCACAGCCCGAGCGTGAAGCCCAGCGGCCTCCCGCAGAGCCGGCGGCCGCGCGGGGGCGGGGCGGCTGGCCTCACAGACCGAGCGCCGGCCCGCGCCCAGCGTCTGGCGCCGCCGGGGCGGCGGCGGGCGGCTCGGCGGTGTGGGCGCGGGCGGCCAGCGCTTGGACGCGGGCCGCGTCGCGCCGCTCGGCCGCGGTGTCCGGGCGGTCTGTGGCCACATACGCCGTGTTGGAGTCCCGCCCGCGGGTCATCGCGACATGCAGGTTCTCCCTGGTGGTGGCGGGAGTGACGAGGGTGTGGCAGGTGCCGACGGTCACCCCCTGCGCCCGGTGGCAGGTGACCGCCCAGCCGAGGTACCCCAAACGTACTCACCTGTGATCGTGTGCGTGTGCGCGGTTCCAGCGTATCGGTGATTCAAGATGCCTGCCCGTGGCCTCGGCGATCTTGCCGCGCCGCTCAGTCGTTCAGCCGGTGGAGCCAGTAACCCGGTTCGCGGCGCTCGTGCGCGTAGGCGAGGATCAGAATCGTGTCCGGTTCCACGGCGTAGACGATCCGGTACGGGTATCCGCGAACGGCCCTGCTGCGGATCACGGTTCTGTCATCAGCGGTCGTGAACAGCGGTGCGGCGTTCGGCCAGTGGGTCAGGTCTTTACGCGCTTGCTGTGCTCGGTCGATGAGCGTCAGGCCGATCCCTGGTTCCTGCTCTTCGTACCAGCGCACGGCGGCATCGAACTCGGCGACGGCTTCGGGGTGCTCCCGCTGGGCAGGGTCATCCTGCGAGCGAGGCGCGCAGGCGGGCGTAGTGCTCGTCGGCATCCACCAGTTCGACGGCACCGGCGCGTACCTCGGCCAGTCGCCGGGTGGCCTCGGCACGCCAAGCGGCATCGACGTCGTTCGTGTCGTCTGCGTCGTGAAGGCTTTCGAGCAAGGCGTTAGCGACGACCGCGCGCTGATCGGCGTCGAGCGCGAGGCCGTCTCGGATCAGAGTCGCGGTGTCCGGTGTCATGCCTTCAAGTGTACGTCGAGCAGCCGACAATCGCCCGGAGCATCTTCTCTCGTCCTGCGGGTCTGCCGTGAACTCCAGTTCATGCTGCCCATCCTCATAGGCTGCGCGTCGGCCCGTCGTGGCCGGGATCGTGGCGGCGGGTGCCTCGCTCGAACGGGTCAAGTTGCCGCTCCCGCTGGGGAACGCGCTGCCGTGTCTGCTCCTTCTCCGCGCGCCTGGCCTCTATGCGCTTGACGGCATCATTGATGAGGAGACTGCGGAGTTCGTCGGCTTCGGTGCGCGCCAAGGTAGCTCGCGCGGAGGCGTCGTGGGCGGCACGCTGTGGGTTGACGGTGCGCATTCCAAACTGATCGCCGCGTGCTTGCTCGGCTCCGAGTTCACGGGCCAGTAACGCGAACCGTTCTTGCTTGTGTCGCCGCGAGGTCCTTCCCCGGCCGGTGCGCGCTGTTTCAACGGCGCGAACGGCATCGGACACGCGGGGGTCGGCCTCCGCCTTCCGCGCCGCCACCTGGGAAGCCCACGCTGGGAGCACTTGGCGGGCATGGGGCGGCTCACCGGCCCACTCGTCGCGCACGTTCACCCGCTGAGTCTGCGCCTGCTCCTTCGCTATCTGGTGCTCGGCGCGGGCTTTACGCCTGCCGAACTTGCTCACGGTGGCGAGCCGAGCGCTGGCGGCGGCTTCGTCCTCGACAGCGGCAAGATAGGCCGCGCCCTCGGCCTCTGCTTGTTGAACGAGTGGCCCGGTGACCTCGGCGCGCACTTGCTCGGCGGCGTCCTCGGCTGCGTGGATTGCGGCGGCGGCTTGCTCATCTTCGGCGCGGTGTGCGTCTCGTTGGGCGTCGAGGCGTGCGGCGATCTGCTCCCACCGCTCCGCCTGTTGTTCGGCGCGTTCGGCTTCGTGGTCGAGGCGGGCGAGTTCGTCGGTGACGAGCTTGACCGGGCCGTCTGCGATGAGTCCGTGCACGGCTTCGACGGCCTGGGCGGCGGCGTGGTCAAGGCCGCGGTCTGCGGGATCGCGTTCCATCGCCTCGATGAACTGCGCCTTGGCTTCTGTCAGGTTCTCGGCGGTGACGTGGAGATGGTTGGTTTCGCGGCCTCTGGTCATGCCGACGTAGATGCCTGCCGCGCTCGTCGCGTCGGTGAGTACGGTGTGGGAGGTGGTGACGGTTGCGCCCTGGACACCGTACGCGGTTGCTGCGGAGGACAGGTGTGCATGCTCTGCGACGTACTCGTGCGGGAGGGTGACGGTGCCGGGGTTCTTCCGCCCGCTGCCGACCTCACAGACGCAGAGAGTGCCGTCGTCAGTGACGTGTTGGACGACCCATTGCTGCCGGTTCGCGACCCCGGGCGCGGTGTCGTTCTTCCTCGTTTGGATCAGGTCACCGGCTCCGATGGAGAGGCCATCATTGCCTGTCGCCGTGATGACGTCATCAACCTCACCACCCTCGATGCGCCCGGTGCGGATACGCTCGTTCAGCTCGGCGGCTTCGTCGTTGGTCGCCACCGTGATGGCGTCGCCGTCGTGGGCGTGCTCGCTGATGTGCTCACGGGCGTGCTCGTCATCAGCGTGCAGTGTCACCATGCCCATTGCGGCAAGTCGGTCGAACACCTCGCCGGGGTTGACGCGGTCGCGCATCGCCAGGGTGAGCGCGGCGTATTCGGGGTTGGTGAAACGGTGGAGTTCGGTCATGTCGTGGGTGCGGCCCCTGATCTGCGCCGCCATGTCCAGCACCCCACCACGACCCACAGCGGGGAGTTGGGCGCGGTCGCCGACGAGCGCGACCGTCGCCCCCGCCTCAGCGGTGACTGTGAGCAGGGCGTGGGCGGTGTCTTGGTCGAGCATCCCGGCCTCGTCCACGATCACCCGCTCACCCCGACGCAACACCGTGTGCTTCGGCGGGCCGGTGTAGGTGCGCCCATTCTCGGGGTCCGGGTCGCCGAGCGCGATGCGTGTCCATACGCCGTCACGGTTCCATCGCCACCCGTGCGCATACACAAGTGCCGCAACGCTGCTGGTGGGTACGCCAAGTTCTTCCTCAGCAACCTGTGCAGCCTTCTTCGTCGGCGCAACCACCCGCGATGCCCGGCCGTGCTCGGCGGCAACTTCAATGGCAGTGCGAAGCATCGTCGTTTTCCCGCTACCCGCTGCCCCTTCCACGATCACCAACGGATCGGTCGAAGCAACGGCGGCCGCCGCGACGGTCTGCCCCTCATCGAGTCCAGCGGACTCCGCTGCCTCGGACACGTCGGGGTGCTCCCGTTCCCGATACACTGCGGCGGCGGTGAGTTGGTCGCGTAGGGCGGTCTCCGCGGCAACCACACTGAGGCTGGTCAGGTGCGCGACGTGCTCCGGGGTCACCGCACCAGGCGGGAGGACGGAGAAGCAATCGGAGACGGCAAGCTCGGTAGCCAGGGTGATGAACTCCCGCAACTCGGCGGGCGCGGCTCGCACGCCTGCCTCGGTGGTGATGCGAGTGACGTGCCCCTGGATCGTGTGCCGCGTCCACGCCGACGCGCCCGCCGCACTCCGATCCAGTGCCCGTGATGCAACCTCCTGCACGGCCAGGTCATCCACTGCGACGGCGGGTTGCGGGGCGCGGTGTCCGATGGCCTCGGGGTCGTATCCAGCATCGGCGAGTTCTCGCGCCCACCACTGCTCGTTCTTCAGATCGGCGGGCTTCTTCCCCGGCCGCTGATGCGTCCACGCGATGCCCTGCAACCTCGCCGTCATCACCGGCCCCAGCTCCTCACCCGGATGCGCCGCCTCCCACTCAGCCTCAAGACGTTCCAAGTTGCGCCTGATCTGCGCTGACCGCTTCGACATCACCCCGTTGAACGGCTCCAACTCCACCACCTCACCGGATGCGGGGTTCATCGTCAGACCATGTGCTGCGAGGGTCTGCGCGAGCTGCGGGTGCGCCGCGATCACCGCCGTCCCCAGAGCGCGGATCGCACCCTGCTGCTTGAACAACGCCGCTGTATCCAGCGCACGCCACTTCCCGGCCGCGAGAATGCGCGTGCTGACCTGCATATGGATATGCCGGTGCGGATCACCCGCCCGGCTCGTCTTATGCCGGATACCCACCACCTGCATACTCTCAATAGGCACGACCTCCCGCGCACCACGCGGACCGACCCTCGTGACCGAATGCTGACCGAGCCACCGCCGAATCTCAGCCAGCGCGTCCTGCTGCGCGGCGTCGAGAGCTTCGGAAACCTCGGGATGGAGCGCGGCGGCGACCGACAAGCTCTTTGCTGCGCAGATTGTCATTTCGGCGAACAACGGCGAACCCTTCGTGCCCTCAGTGGCGGCGCGTGGGGTGCCCACCGACTCCCCGGTGTCGGGGTTGATCCAGTCCACCCAGCCCTCATACTCATCCGCCGTGAGCGAGCGTGTAGCGGTGACCTCGCCCCTGCCGTCGAGGACGGCGTACTCAGCAACGGCATCGTCCGCACCGAGGTAGTACTCGTCGGCGCGGGAACGGTCGGCCTCAACGTACCGGCGCGCGGCGGCCCCGCTGCCGTGGAACAGGATCACGCCGCCCTTCACCTTGGCCTCCTTCATGAGTCGTCTCATGAGGGAGGTGCGCACCACGGCCCCGCCGTGGCATCCGTGCATAGCTCTTTTGGCGGGCGCAGCAGGAGCGCGACGCTGATGCGGCAGGCGAGGCGGGTGCTTCGCTATGGAGAAATTGTCAAATCTTGTGGATGGGGGTGTCGGATTCGGGTTGGTTTTCGGTGGTTTGGGGGTTTGGTTTGGTGACCGGTTCGCCGTCTTTGAATTCGGTTCCGGCCCAGACTTGG
>JAIROU010000359.1 GCA_031257375.1 Bifidobacteriaceae bacterium | reverse complement strand
ACCGCTCATCCGAGGACCGCTACACCAAACTCTGGACCCGGCCCGCCAACCCACCAGCCCTCGCCCAGGCAGCCTAACCAACAAACCGGACTCGCACCCGTTGGTCGGCCAGGTGGTAGCGTTGGTGGCACATAGGGGCCCACGACCGAACTGTCGCCGTCATGGCGCGCGTGCCTGAAATCTCAGGATAGGCGTGGGCCTCGCTCTATTTGAAATCCCAGATCTCATCAATCCGTTCTGCTAGCAGACGCACATAATCGGCGGAGTCGGTCTTGTCCAGCGAAGCCCGGTGGACGGCCCCGGCCGCGAGGCGAGTTGGATCAGCGTGTTCTTGCGCGAGTCCACGAACCGAAACCGCGCCACTTTGTGGGTCCGGGCGTTGAGCCCGCGCCCGAAGTAGACGACAGCGGATTGCTTGAATTCGCGTCCGCCTGAGCCGTCGAGGCGCACATCAGCGTGGTCCAGCCCTGGGATCCTGTCAAGGGCCTGCATTATCGCGAAATTGTAGAAGGACTCTGGCCTGGAGCGGAGTTCCCCGGCGTGGAGGCTGCTCTTGTTGACTCTGACCGCCCAGATGCGGTAGTCGAACGGAGCTACAGCCGCGAGGAGTTCCCTCAGGATGCGCTTGTCAAGCCTGTTGAACTTGAACTCGTGGACGTCTCGCCAGCCTTGGGCGCGGCGGAACTCCTTCATCGCCTGAGCGGTCTTCTCCGCGACCAGCGGGGTTTCGAAGACTACGCAGGCGATGACGAAGTGCGTGCTGGAGCCCTGGCCAAGCTTGAAACCGGGGTCCCCAGCGTCATCCAGGAAGACCATCTGGCCGCGCGCCATGTCAGGATCCCCTTCAATCAGATTCGGCTCCAGCCTACCCGCTGACTCGTGGGAGTTCTGGTCTTGGGGGGTGCCACCCAGGCGGAGGTCGATCTGGTGCTGGAGGACCGGCGGGGACGGGTGGTCGAAATCGCAGTCAAGGTCCCGTCCACGGTTCGGGACAAGGGCTTCCGCGACCTGCGACACCTGGCCGCGCGTCTCGGCGAGGACTCCTTCGGCGGCATCGTGCTCCACACCGGCCCCACGACCATCGGCTTCGACGCCGGTCTGCGGGCGATGCCGCAATCCGCCATCTGGCAGGTCGGCGCGCGTTGAGCCCCCAGGCAAACAGGATGAGCAGAACGGCCGCACACTTCGCCGCCTACGACGCGGCGGCCTACCTGGACGCGGCGCTCAAGGGGAGCCCTGCCCGGGCGGTGGCGCCGCCGACGCTCGGCGCCAACACCAGCCCGGCCGGTCCGTGGTTTTGCTCCAGGATTTCGTGGGCGATGCGTTGAAGCGCCCGCCCGATGTCCGGCCCCCTCCAGCACCTCGGCCGCGGCCCATGCGGGCAAATCTAACCCACCGTTCAAGGGATACCCTGGACGGGGGCGGGACGCTCCGATACCATGTCGGGTCAAAGCGTCGGCGCGGAGGCCGGTTCTGGTCGATTGAAAGGACACCCCCATGAAGCAGTCCGGAACAATGCGAGTGAGGATTCTGACGGCGGGCGTCGCGATGGCGACGGCGCTGCTCGGCTTCGGGGCGCCCCTGGCGGTGGCTTCGGCGGACGATGCCGCCGACGGGGCTTCCGCCGCACCCTCGGCTTCCAGCGGCCCAGCGGACGCTTTCGATGAAATGGCCCCCCCCCCGCCGCTGATTGGCTTGAAGACGGAACAGCTGTAGTAGGCGACGTAACAGACACACCGGACGACGAATCAGAACCCGCACCTGCGGAATCCTCCGCCCAAGCCCCGACCGCATCCTCTTCCCCTTCCTCGGCAGATGGCTCGACGGCCAGCGCTTCGCCGCAGGCGGTTGGGGCGCGCGGCTTCGGGCCGCAAGCCATTGTCGGCGACCTTGACGTCGACGGCGGCGTGCAAGGAGCAGATTGGACCTATTCGGCCGGCTGCCTGACCATCGCCGCCAGCGGGACTTACACAATCGCCATGGCCCCGGGGGTCACCTCAACCACTGACTGCGTGATCGTGGCGGGAGGCGCCCAACCTGACATCACTTTGGTGAACGTGGTGATCGACCGCTCCGCGCTGAGCGACGGGATCGCGCCGTTCGCCATCCGGTCCGGCGCGTCCGCGGACTTGACCCTGGCCGGGGCGAGCGTTCTGACCGGTGGCTCATATCAACCCGGCCTGGCGGTTCCCGCAGGTGCCCATTTAAGGGTCGCCGGGGGCGGCGCACTGGACGCCCAAGGGGGCTTCGACGCCGCCGGGATCGGCGGCGGCACCAGCGAGGATGGCGGGGGTGTTGTCATCGACGGCGCCACGGTGACCGCCAGCGGCGGCACGTTCGGCGCGGGGATCGGCGGCGGCGATTCGGGAGCCGGCGGGAGCATCACCATCAGCGGCGGGGCGGTGACCGCCAGGGGCGGCGACTACGGGGCGGGGATCGGCGGCGGCTGGGGCGGTGCCGGCGGCAGTGTCACCATCGGTGGTGGGACGGTGACCGCCAGGGGCGGCGACGACGGGGCGGGGATCGGCGGCGGTTATGTCGGTGCCGGCGGCAGTGTCACCATCAGCGGTGGGACGGTGGACGCTGTCGGCGGCCAGTTCGGCGCCGGTATCGGCGGCGGCTATCGCGGTGCCGGCGGCAGTGTGACTATCAGCGACGGGACAGTGGACGCCCTCGGCGGCCACGCCGCCGGGATCGGCGGAGGGCGCTACGGCGCCGCAGGGGTCATCGAAATCAGCGGCGGGACTGTCACGGCCAGCGGCGGCTACTACGGCGCGGGGATCGGCGGCGGCGATCAGGGAGCCGGCGGGAGTATCACTATCAGCGACGGGATAGTGGCCGCCACCGGTGGCTCGGACGGCGCTGGGATCGGCGGCGGCCGGTTCGCCGGCGCCGGCACCGTCGCCATCAGCGGCGGGACTGTGACGGCCGCGGCCGGCCAGTACGGCGCGGGGATCGGCGGCGGCTCCGACGGGACCGGCGGGAGTGTCACGATCGGCGGCGGGAAGGTGACCGCCCAGGGCGACAAGGCGGCCGTTGACGACACGGCGTCGTTCAGTTTGACGCCGGCCCTGTACGTGTACTGGACGGACACGGCCGTGAGCGGCGTGGGCGCGGTCCGGCACTTCTATCCGGCCGACCCGGCGTTCG
>JAIROU010000275.1 GCA_031257375.1 Bifidobacteriaceae bacterium | reverse complement strand
AGGCGGCCCCGGACAGCCCGGCCAAGCATCTGGGCGACGTCTACCTGAACGGGCGGAGCTTGTTCGAGGTCGCCTCGAAGGAGGAACTGGCCGACCCGCCGCGCCGCGAGTGGGCGCCCGACGATCGGGCCGGGGCGGCGGATCCGGACCAGACCCGGTTCGTCTGGCACGCGGAGGTCGGCCCGGCGGCGACGACGATCTGGGCCAATTTCCAGGGGGCCGACCCGAACCGGGAACTGGTCGAGATAAACGTCCGGCGCTCCGTCTTCTACCCGGAGATCACCGGGCGGGACTACATCACCGTGCGGGGGTTCGAACTGGCGCAGGCCGCCTCGCCGTGGGCGCCGCCGACCGGGGACCAGCCCGGGTTGATCGGCCCGAACTGGGCCAAGGGCTGGGTGATCGAGGACAACCTGATCCACGACGCGAAATGCGTCGGCATATCGATCGGCAAAGAAGTGACCACCGGCGACAACTTCTTCACCCGGCGCCGCGACAAGCCGGGCTACCAGTACCAGTTGGAGGCGGTCTTCGCCGCCCTGGCGATCGGCTGGTCGAGGGAGCGGATCGGCTCGCACGTGATAAGGCGGAACACGATCCACGACTGCGGGCAGGCCGGGATCGTGGGGCATTTGGGCGGCGTGTTCTCGCGGATCCACGACAACCACATCCACCACATCGCGCTCAAGCGGGAGTTCTACGGCTACGAGATCGCCGGCATCAAACTCCACGCCCCCCTCGACGTCGAAATCCGCCGCAACCTGATCCACGACTGCTGGCTCGGGACCTGGCTCGACTGGCAGGCCCAAGGCACGCGCGTGACCCAGAACATCTACCACCACAACGGCTGCGACATGTCCGTCGAGGTCAGTCACGGCCCCTACACCGTCGACCACAACATCTTCGCCTCGCCCGCCTCAATCGAGCTGTTCAGCCAAGGCGGCGCCTTTGTGGGCAACCTGGTCGCGGGCACTTTGCGCCTCGGGGACGCGATGGACCGCGCGACCCCCTACCACGCGCCGCATTCGACCGAGGTGGCCGGGTACGGGGTCATCTACGGCGGCGACGACCGCTGGATCGGGAACGTGTTCCTGGGGCCAAGCGGGGACCCGGCGGGCGCCTCCCGCGAGTACACCGAACAGGCCAATCCGCCCGGCCGGGCCGACTCCGGCACGGCCGGGTACGCGGACCACCCGACCTCCTTCGCGGACTACCTGGCCGCCGTCGACGCCGCGCTGCCGGGCGACTTGGACGCCGTCATCGGCCTGAAGCAACCCGTCTACCTGTCCCACAACCTATACTTGGGCACGGCCGCCCCCTCCCTGGGCGAGCCCGCCGCCGTGACCGCCCCCGGGGGCCCGGCCCTCAGGTTCGAGACCGTCGACGATGCCGTCTGGCTGGCCATCGACCTGCCGCCCGCCTTCGCCCAAGTCCAAGTCCAAGTCCAGTCCACCGCCACCCTGCCGCGAACCCGCCTGTCAGACCTCGACTTCGAGGCCCCTGACGGCGGGCCGATGGTCCTCGACACCGACCTGCTGGGCCAACCGGTCCCAGACCCCGGCCCACCCGGGCCCATCGCCACCCTCCGCCCCGGCCAGGGCCGCGTCCAAATCTGGGACGGGCGCGGCTGAGCCGTCACGGGCAAGCGTCAGTAGTGGTACCGGGCCTGCGCAATCTGCCACTCATCGCAGGTCACCCGATAGACCAGCCGGTGCTCGCCGTGCTCGCGCAGGTCCACTATCACCGCGCTGCCGCGTTCCCTGGCGATGACGACCTCCTCCTTGTCATCCACGACGGCGTCAAGCGTCCGCGCGAGGTTGGTCCGCAGCGTGGTTGACACTGCCTGATCGCAGAACCGCTTCACCGCAGCCTGCGGCATCACTCCGAGCGGCGCCGGGCGTCGATGCCCTTGTACACGGCGTGCGCCTGACGCAGTCCGAAGCCCCAGATAAGGACCGCGTTCGTCCCGATTCGCTCGTAAACCATCCGGTAGCGCTCCGGGTCTTGGCCGGGAAGGTCGAACTTGATCCGGAACAGACCGGTCAGGTCGCCGCTGACTTTGCGCGCCCCCAGCGCTTTGCCGGTCTTGCGGCGGTTCAGCAGGTCTGAAACGGCAGCCCAGGCGGCATCGGCCAAATCGGGGTCGCGGGCGTCGAGACGTTCGATGTCCGCCAACGCCTCAAGATTCCACGAGTCTTCAAGAGGCGGCCTGCGCTCGCTCACCGGCGCGCCGACCGGGCCTCAACGAACCGGCTCCGCGCCTCGGCGCCTGAAATAACCGGCGCCTCCCGCCGCGCCTCCACCAGGGCGACGTCCGCCCGGTCCTCCAGCGCCTCAAGGTGGTCGCGAACCAAGGAGCGCACCACCGAGGACATGGTCACTCCCTTGCCGGCGGTCGCGACCGCGATCTTCAAAGAGCGGTACTCGTCGTCAGCGAGGTCGACTGTGAGTCTGGTGGTCTGCGGCATTCGTTCAGTATATCCTGATTTGCTGAACACCGGTCGGCACTCGTTTTCCTAGTGGGACAACGGCCCGGACGTGTCTGCGATGTGGATGGTGTGTTCGCCTGGGGGCAGTTCGCGCCGGCCGGCGGGGGTCTTGACGAGGGCGGTGGCCCCGGCCGGGACGGTGACTTCGAAGCGCCAGGCCGCGGGGCC
>JAIROU010000477.1 GCA_031257375.1 Bifidobacteriaceae bacterium | reverse complement strand
CAGCCGGCGCCGCCCCGGACGGGCGCCCGGGGCGCTCCCGCTCCCCGCCAGCACCCCGCCGCCCCCGCCGCAACACCCGCAGCCCGCTACACAGGCCGGATCGGTGGATTCAGGTTTAGGCGCGGCGGGGAACCTGGGACGGCATCGGCCGGCGGGGCGGGCGGCGGTTTGCGGCACGCCCAGAGCGCCCCATGCCGCCGGGTCGCCCGATGCCGCCGGGTCGCCCGATGCCGCCGGGTCGCCCGATGCCGTGGGGTCGCCCGATGCCGGGCCGTCGGCCGTTTGCCCGCGGTTGGGGCGCCGGGTAGACTGTCGGCCCGGACCTTGATGGTCCGCCCGCGCCTGTAGCTCAACGGATAGAGCATCTGACTACGGATCAGAAGGTTGGGGGTTCGAATCCCTTCAGGCGCGCCCCCTCTGACCAGCGCAAACGTCCTCTTGGCTAGGCCCAAAACAGCCCTATCACACCCTACGACTACACCCTAAGCTTCGGCGTCCGTGTGGGTGTGAAATGGCCCCGGCCGGGGCTGCGCGCCTCGGCCTAACACCACAGCCCGGTCCCTTCCGCGTGCCCCGACCGCCGCATTAGGATCAACGGATGACCCTCAACCACGTGTCTCTGCAATGCAATGATGTGCTCCGAGCGGCGGTTTTTTACGATGCCGTCTTGGCCCCGCTGGGAGTCGCCCGGCAGTTGGACTTCGCCCCCCACGCCATCGGCTACGGCTCCCTTCCCGGCCAGCCGGACTTCTGGATCGGAGAGTTCAATTCCGGCGACGGTTTCAGGGAAACCCATATCGCGTTCCTGGCCGCCTCCCGCGATGAAGTCAACGCCTTTTTCGAAGCCGCCCGGGGCGCCGGCGCCGAGGCCCTGCACGAGCCCCGGCTGTGGCCCGAGTACACGCCGACCTATTACGCGGCCTTCGTCCGCGACCCCGACGGCAACAACATCGAGGCGGTCACCTACGCCGAGGCCTGACCGGGCCGAGCGCCCAGCGCCGAAGCAGGACCCAGCGCTGAACCCGCCGCCCGGTCACGGCGCCGGGATCGCGAGCAGTTCCAAGTAGCTGGCGCCGGTCAGGCCGAGGATGGCCTGGGCGGTGGCGCGCAGGTCGCCCTCGACGCCATCGGCGGCCGGGAAGGCGGACGAACCCGGCAACTGCCAGTCCCGCAAGGCTTGCAGTCCGAGGGCGGCGGCGTCCTTGGCCTGGGCGCTGTCCAAGCAGCTCAAAGCGCTGACCGCCAAGGCGGTCGAGTTGACCGAGTCGGCGCCGAAGCTCTGCCACCGGCCCGAGGCGGTCTGGGCCTCCACGAGGTAGGCGAAGGCGCGCTCGGCCGCCTGCGCCTGCCCGGCCGCCAGCAGCGCCTGGGCGACCACGGCCGTCGTGTCGACGTCCCCGACGCACGGCGGGTCGGTGTCGAACATGATCGGATACGACCCGTCCTCGCAGCCCACGCCGATCAGCCCGGCCACCGAGTCGGCGCTGAGCCGGTCCAGGCGCCCCAGTTTGACGAGGAGCATGATGTCGAAGGCCTGGCCGGTCGGGGTGGAGTTGTCGCCCCACTCGGAGATGTCGCGGAACCGGCCCTCCGGCGCCAAACGCGCGGCCACGGCATCGGCCAACTGCTCGGCCGACAGATGCCCGGGCGCGACCTCGACCCCCGGCGTCAAGTACGCGAGCGCCAGCTTGCCCATGGCGCTGGGGTAAGCCGCCTGCTCGCCGTCGCCGGCGTAGTCGATGGCGTTCTGACGCTCGGCCAACCAGGCCCCCGCCCGCCCGGCCGCCGCCAGGTCGCCGGCCGCGACCAGCGCCCACATCGCGTCGATGGTCAACCCGGCATCGCTCCACATGTCGCCGTCGTACTCGTACTGGGCGTGGGAACCCTCGGCCAGGTTTTGGGCCAGCCAGGCGGCGGCCGCGGCCGCCCGTTCAGCCGTCCCATTCTCGGCGGGGCTCGGCGTGGCGGCCGCGGCCTTGGAGCCGGTGGGCGATGCCGTGGGGGTCGGCGCCGGCTGCCCCCCTTGGCAGGACGCCAGGCCGATGGCGGCGAGCGCGGCCAGGGCGGCCAGCGTCCGCCGGGCCGTTTGCGTGAGCAGAGCAGACAAACCTCGTCCTTTACCTGCGGGCAGTTTAGCGGACCGCCGCTCGGACATGGCCGTCCGGCGGCGCCCCGGCGAACCGCCCGCGAACCTCGACAGCGGCTATTCGGAGCCGTCCGCCCGGCCGCGCCTCCCGGCCGATCAGCCCCGCCTGGGCGGCGGACCGGGCCGGGCCAGCGCCTTCGCGGTGGCGATCCGGCACCCGAGTCGCGCCGACTTGGCCCCCGCCTCCGGGCGGCAGACCGCTCCAGGTTAGCGTCCCGGCCGGGCGCCGGGCCAATCTCCGGAGTACCTGGAGGCATCACTGGTGGCCTGTCGCGTCTTGTTTCGGGTGTCGCGCGGCGTCAGACGCGCACCGCCGGGGGGCGCGGCCGGCGGCGAAAGCCGGGCGCCGACTCGCCCAGGGGGCCGCCCCAGCCGCACCAAGCGACCACCCGCGCATGTCGGCGAAGACTCTTCTTGAGCCGCTTCAGCATCTGGGGATCCCCCGGGCGGGCTTTCGATTCGGGCAGCTTGATGAGCTAAGGTCAACTGCGTGTCCGGTTCGCAGTCCAACGCTCCGTTGACGCGCCGAGCGTTGCGCGAGGCCGCCCAGGAGGAGGCCCGGCGCACCGGACAGCTACCAGCCGTCCCGGCCCAGGATCCAGCCGCCGATGCCGTCGTCGCGGCCCCGGCGCCGTCAGTCTTTTGGGCTCTGGCCCACCCGGGTTCGCCGGTTCGAAAACCGCCCGTCCCGCCGCGCCCGGCGGCGGGCACCGCGGGCCGAGCGGACGCCGCCGCCCGCGGCGCCCCAGCGTCGCCGTCTTTCGCCAGTCCGGTCGCTCCCCCGACCAGTTCCCCGGACGCCTTTCCGAGCGGCGATGCCGCCCGGGCCGCGCCGCCGCGCGCCACAGGCGCCCGGGCCGATGCCGCGCCAGCGACCAGCTTTTTCGCCGCCAGG
>JAIROU010000187.1 GCA_031257375.1 Bifidobacteriaceae bacterium | reverse complement strand
CTTGCGGGCGGTCTGGCCGCCCGCGCCGTCCGATCCGGACGCGCCCGGTTCGCCGCCGCCGTCCCCGCCTGGGGCGGGGGCGGCGCCCGGCGCCGTCCCGGCCTCGGTCAGGTCGGCGGCTTGGTCGGCGCTTTTCGCCCGCCGCGAGCGGCCGCCGGCCGTCCGCTTGGTCGCGGCGCCGGCCACCCGCTCGGAATGATTGGCGACCGCCCCGGTCAGGTCGACCAACTGGTCCAGGGCCTTGACATTGGGGGCCGATTGGGCGCTGGTGGCGCGGCGCGGGGCGCGGCGCGGGATTTCAGGCAACTCCAACGCGAGTTGCGGTTGTTCTTCAGTCACGAATACTCCATGGCGCCGCCAAGACGCCACGCCAAGACCGGCGGCGACCGGTGTCGCACGGTCCCCGCCCAGCAATCAGGGCGAATGGGCCGTGTAAGCCTCATCCTTACCAGATGCCTGCGCCCCGATCCGGGAGAAGGGGTCCAAGATGGCCCCTGACTCGACCGCATACTCCCCCTGGGCCAACCGGGTCACACGGGGTGTCTGCCCGATCTCTAAGCCGTCAGCCACAAGGGCGGCGATGACATCATCTGGTCTGACGGCCGGCGTGGCGTGCCGCAAGACCGCATCCAGTATGACACACGGTTGTCCGGGGCCATCCGACCCCGGGCCGGGCTCAGCCTCGGCGCGCAGGGCCAACACCTCCGCCCGCACGTCAATCCGCCGGGCCGGCCTGACCGACCGCCGCCCCCCGCGAGCAGACGACCGCGGTCCGTCCGCGCCGGGGGGACCGGCTTTGGTCTGTTCGGCCTCGAACCGGTCCAGGGCCAGGAACCTGGCCACCGCCTGAGCCGTCCGGGCCGAGTCGGCTCGGCCCAGGTCGAAGCGCCAGCGCGAGGCCTCGAGCAATTTGGCCAGGTCGCCCAGGCGGGCGGCGTCCCACTCGGCCGTGTCCAAGATGGGCAGGTCGCGCGGCATGGCGGCGCCCAGCCGCGCCGTCACCGCCGCCGGCGCCAGCCGTTCGGTCAGCCGGACGAGCAAGTATTCGGCCTCGGAGGCGGCGCCGGTCGGGGCCGCCCCCAAGTAAGACAGGCGGGGATGCGGGGTGAACCCGGCCGAGAAGGCGATCGGCAGCCGCGCCCGGCGGACGGCCCGCTCGAAGACCCGCTGGATGACCCGGTGCGAGGCGAACCGGAGCGGTCCGCGCTTGGCGTAACGAACGGCCAGCGTCTGGACGGCTGGGGGCGGTGGCGGCGTGGACGGCATCGGGCGGCGGCGCTTGGCGGGCGCGGCGGGAAGTCCGGCCGAAGCGCCGGCCGGGATGTCGGCATCGGGGCCGCACATGGCGCCTGGCGCCGCGTGCGGGGCGCGGGGCGCGGCTTGGAGTTCGGCATCGGGGCCGC
Source organism: Bifidobacteriaceae bacterium (assembly GCA_031257375.1). GTDB lineage: Bacteria > Actinomycetota > Actinomycetes > Actinomycetales > WQXJ01 > JAIRTF01. The sequence continues at coordinate 9,241 of JAIROU010000187.1, read as the reverse complement.
ACATGGCGCCTGGCGCCGCGGGCGGGCGGCGGGGCGCGGCCGGGCGGTTGGCATCGGGGCCGCACCTGGCGCCTGGCGCCACGTGCGGGCGGCGGGGCGCGGCCGGGCGGTCGGCGTCGGCGCTCACGGCGCCGCCAACTGGATTTCGGCCCCCAGGGTGGTGCAGACGCCGCAGTCGTAGCAGCTTGACCAGCGGCAATCGGCGACCCCTTGGCCGCTGATCGAGGCCGCCCAATCATCCCACAGCCACTCGCGGTCCAATCCGGCGTCGAGATGGTCCCACGGCAGGACCTCGTCGAAGTCGCGCTGGCGGGTGGTGTACCAGTCCAGGCTCAGGCCCAGCGGCTCCAACTCGGCGGCGGCCGCCGCCTCCCACAGATCCATGTCCAGGAACTCGCGCCAGCCGTCGAAGCGCGCGCCGGACCGAAAGGCGCGCTCGATGACGCGGCCGACGCGCCGGTCGCCGCGCGAGAGCAGGCCCTCGAGCATGGCCGGGCGGCCGGGGGCCGACCGGATGGTGATGGCGCGGCCCAGTTTGCCCAGGGCGGCGACGGCTTGGCGCAGGGCCGCCAGGCGGGCGTCGACCACGTCCGGCGGGCATTGCCCGGCCCACTGGAACGATGTGTGCGGCTTGGGCACGAACGGGCCGATCGAGATGGTGCAGGCGATGTCCTTCGAGCCGGTCACCTGGCGGCCGGTCAAGATGACGCGGCGGGCCAGATCCGCGATCTGGGTGACGTCCTCGGTCTGCTCGGTCGGCAGGCCGCACATGAAGTAGAGCTTGACCGAGCGCCAGCCCTGGCCGAAGGCGGTCCGGACGGTGGCGATCAGGTCGTCCTCGGTCACCTGCTTGTTGATGACCTGGCGGATCCGCTCGCTGCCGCCCTCCGGGGCGAAGGTCAGGCCGGGCCGGCGCCCGCCCCGGGCCAACTCCTTGGCCAGTTCGACGTTGAAGGCGTCGACCCTGGTCGAGGGCAGGGACAGGCCGGTCTGGGAGCCCTCGTACTCGTCCGCCATCGACCGGGCCATGGCGGCGATCTGGGAATGGTCGGCCGAGGACAGCGACAGCAGGCCGACCTCGCCGTAGCCGGTCGCGTCGAGCGCCCGGCGGGCCATCTGCTTGACCGCCTCGGCGCTGCGCTCGCGGACCGGCCGGGTGATCATCCCGGCTTGGCAAAAACGGCAGCCGCGCAGGCAGCCTCGGAAGATCTCGACCGACACGCGTTCGTGGACGATCTCGGCGAAGGGCACCAGCGGCGCCTTGGGATAGGGCCAATGGTCGAGGTCCAGCACCGTCTTCTTGGCCGGCCGGGCGGGGACGGCGGGGTCGGTCGGGGCCAGGCGCGCGATCTGCCGGGTGGCCGGGTCGTAGGCGACCCGGTACAGGCCCGGCGCGTAGATCAGGTCGGCCCGCGCCAGTCGGCTTATCAGGCCCGGGCGCCCGCCCGGCCGCCCTTCGGCTTTCCAGCGCCCGATGCCGTCGGTCAGGGCGCCGACCACTTCCTCGCCGTCGCCCAGGACGGCGCCGTCGATGAAATCGGCCAGCGGCTCGGGGTTGAAGGCGCAGTGGCCGCCGACGATGACCAGGGGGTCTTGTTCGGCCCGGTCGGCCGCGCGCAGCGCCAGCCCGGCCAGATCCAGGCAGTTCAGCAGGTTGGTGTAGCCGAGCTCGGTCGACAGCGACAGCCCGATGACGTCGAACCGGTTGGCCGGGCGGTGCGTCTCGACGGTGAACCAGCTCACCTTTTCGCGCCGCATGGCCCGCTCCATGTCCGGCCAGGGCGCGTAGGCCCGCTCGGCCAGGGCGTCCGGGCGCTGGTTGATGACCTCGTACAGGACCTGCACGCCCTGGTTGGGCAGGGCCACCGAATAGGCGTCAGGGAAGGCCAGCACCCATCTGACCATGGGCCCGCCGTCAGCCCGCCGCCACGGCTTGACCTGCGAGTTGACCTCGCCGCCGACATATTGCACGGGGTCTTGGACGCCCGCCAGCAAAGCCTCGACCTGAGGCCAAAGCGACTCCGGCTCCCAATCCCAGGCCGGACCAATCTGATCCACCATCCTCCCCCCACCCTAAACCCCTAAACCCGGGGACGGTCCTTTCGTCTCAAACCTGGGGACACACCTTGTAAACCCAGGGACGGTCCTTTCGTCTAAAACTTGGGGACACACCTTGCGCTGTGGCACGGCCCGGACGGGTCAGCCGAGCCGACGGCATCGGGCGACGGACGGGCAGCCGAGCCGACGGCATCGGGCGTCACCGGGCGACGCGGCGGGCGGCATCGGCGGGCGCTTCCCACACTGCGGGACCGGCCGCCGGGCGGTGGTGGCGGGCGGCCGGGCGGCCTAGCGTGACCCCATGTCCACGATCAGCGCGACCGGGCGCGACCGATTCCTGCAAGCTTGCCAAACCCTGCTGCCGCCGCCGGCGCGCTGGCCGCAACTCAATACTTATCCGCTGTCGCTGGCCGAGGCGATCATCGACGCGGTCTGGTCCGAGCGCGTCCGCTACTCCAATGTCATCGAAGTGGTCGACCGCTACCGCGACTTCCGCCGGGCCGAGGGCGGCGACGCGGACACGGACGGGGCCAGGGAGTTGGCCGCGACCTTCGCCATGGGGCTGGACAGTTGGATCGAGCGGATCGGCAACCACCAGCGGGCGTTCGCCCGGCGGGACGCGCCGTACAAGGCCGATGTCGTCCGCCAGGCCGCCGATGCCGCGTTGGCGGCCGGCGTCGAGTCGGCCGGGGATTTCAAACAGGGTTACGCCGCCGATTCCGAGCAGTTCCGCGACCTGCGTCGGCGCTGGCTGGCCCTGCCCTCGCAGCGGTCCGGCCTGAGTTGGGCGCGGCTGGCGCTGGCGCTCGGGATCGAGACCGTGCCGCAGGATCTTTGGATGGTCGAGTTCGCCAGTCACGCCGTCGGCGCGCCGGTCTCCGGTCCGGCGGCGCTGTCGCTGATAGACGATGCCGCCGAGGCGATGGGCGTGGCCCCGTTCCGCCTGCGCAACGCCATTTGGATCTACCAGACCAGGCTCGACCGGTCGCAGCCCGGGAGCGCGCAGGAGGATGGTTCGAAGGTCGCCGCGGCCTGAGTAGTCCTACCGCAGGGAACCCGAAATCGGGCTTCTATCGTGAAAAAGTTGGAAGAAACTGTGAAGAATCTGGGACGTAGGTCCTAGGAACCTGAGCCTTGTCAACATAGCGTGAAACAAGGGTCTGGGCTCGTTCGCCCCTGCCTTGAGAACAACTTCACATTTGTCCCTTTCGTTCCCTTTACCTCACTGCGGAGGTGCACATGCAAGACGCGCTTGATCTGGCTAGATGGCAGTTCGGCATCACCACTGTGTACCACTTCATCTTCGTGCCGCTGACCATCGGCCTGACGCCTTTGGTCGCCCTGCTCCAGACGTTCTGGTTCAGGACCGGCAAAGACGAGTGGTACCGCCTCACACGTTTCTTCGGCAAGCTATTGCTGATCAACTTCGCGCTGGGCATTGTCACCGGCATAGTCCAGGAGTTCCAGTTCGGCTTGAACTGGTCCGAATACTCGCGCATGGTCGGCGACATCTTCGGCGCGCCATTGGCGATGGAAGCGCTGGCGGCGTTCTTCATCGAGTCCACCTTCTTGGGCATCTGGATCTTCGGTTGGGGCCGGCTCTCGCGCGGCGTCCATCTGCTGACGATCTGGCTGGTGGCCTTCGCCGTCAACCTGTCGGCCTTCTTCATCTTGGCCGCCAACTCCTTCATGCAGTACCCGGCCGGGGCCACCTTCGACCCCGACCTCCAGCGCGCGGCCATGGCCAACCTGGGCGAAGTGCTGTTCTCGACCCTGTCGCTGTCGACCTTCTGGCACACCATCTCGACATCCTTCGTGGTGGCCGGCACCTTCATGGGCGGCATCGCGATCTGGTGGGTCGTCCGGGCCGTGAGGGCCGGTCAGCAAGAATCGGCCCTGGTCTACCGCAAGGGCGCGGCCGTCGGCCTGTGGGCGGTGTTGATCGCGGGCATTTCGCTGATCTTCTCCGGGCACCACCAGGCGCAGGTCATCACCGAGCTGCAGCCGACCAAGATGGCGGCGGCCGAGTTGCTTTGCACCACGCCGACCGGCGACGAGGGGGCCGGGTTCACGGTCATCGCCTTCGGAGAGTGCACACAAGAGGCGATCGAGAACCCGGACCCTGACCAAGAGGACGGCGTGACCCGGCTCATCACGATCCCCAAGCTCTTGTCCTGGCTGGCCTGGACCGAGGGTGACGCCCAGGTCACCGGCATGGACAGCGCCGAAAAAGCTCTCGATGACGCCTACCTGACCGCCGAGGAGGCGTCCGAAATCGACTGGATCCCGCCGCAGGGCGTGACCTTCTGGACCTTCCGCCTGATGATCGCGCTGGGCGCGTTCTCGGCCGTGCTGGCGGTGGTCGGGCTGTGGGCCTTGCGCGGCGGGCGGACTAGCGGCAGCGGGTTCTTGAAGTCATGGGCCATCCTGTCGCTGCCGATGCCGTTCATCGCCGGCGCCTTCGGCTGGATCTTCACCGAGATCGGCCGTCAGCCGTTCATTGTCTATCCCGTGGTCACGCTGTCGCCGGAGCACGTCATGACCGGCGTGGCCGAATCCACCAAGGAGTTGCATTTGGCGACCGCCGATGCCGTCTCGCCGGTGGTCGGCGCCGGGAGCATCGTCTTGACGGTGATCTCGTTCACGCTGATCTACTTGGTCCTGGCGATCGCCTGGTTCTATCTGATGAAGCGTTACACGTCCAAGGGACTGAACTACGAAGAAGCCATCCCCGAGGTGAAGGCCGACTTGGACGAGTCCAAGCCGCTGACCTTCTCTTACTGAGTCGGAGCTAAGGAGAAAATCTGATGTTGACTAGCATTCTCGCTCTTGCTCCGGCAGCGGCGGTCGATCCGTCCGCCACCGAGGGCCAAGCCCAGGCCTTGGTCGGCCTGCTGCACCGCCTGGTCGAATCGCCGACAACCCTGCAGTTGCTGTGGTTCGCCTTGATCGCGGTCCTGTGGACCGGTTACCTGGTGCTGGAAGGATTCGACTTCGGCGTCGGCATGTTGCTGCCGATCATCGGCAAGAAAGACAACGAGCGCCGGACCATGCTCTCGACCATCGGCCCGCTCTGGGACGGCAACGAGGTCTGGGTGCTGACCGCTGGCGGCGCCACCTTCGCGGCTTTCCCGGAATGGTACGCGACCTTGTTCAGCGCCGCCTACCTGCCCTTGTTCTTGATCCTGGTCGGGCTCATCATCCGCGCCGTGGCCTTCGAGTACCGGGGCAAGATCAACGGCGACGGCTGGCGCAAGCTCTGGGATTGGTGCATCATCCTGGGCTCGTGGATCCCGGCGGTCCTGTGGGGCGTGGCCTTCGCCAACCTGGTGGCCGGCGTCAAGGCGGCCGTCAACCCGGCCCAGATCGGCCCGTCGAAGATCGTCTATGACGGGAACTTCTTCGACCTGGTCTTCGCCCACCAAGGCTTCCTGCTGCTGGGCGGTTTGACCACGGCGGCCCTGTTCATGGCCCATGGCGCGATCTTCCTGTCGCTCAAGACCGATGGCGAGGTCCGCCAGCGGTCCGAGTCGTTGGCGCCCAAGCTGTCCATCGCGGCGACGGTCATAGCCGCCGTCTGGGTGGTCTGGCTGGGACTGAAGTTCGCCGGCGGCAACCACCCGACGCTGCTGATCTGGATCGCCATCGCCGTGGCGGCCGTGGCCTTGATCGTGGTGGTCCTGACCACGCTGGCCAGGAAGTCCGGCCTGGCCTTCACGTCCATGACGGTGGCCCTGCTGGCGGCGGTCGTGACGATCTTCGCGACCCTGTTCCCGAACGTCATCAACGGCTCGCGGGTGACCCTGGAGGGCGACGCGGTGGCCGACCCGCTGGTCGGGGCGGTGGTCCTGGGTGTCAACGACAAGGACGGGCTGGAAGGCCTGGACGACGGCGTCAACCTCGAAGACGTGGTCAACGTGACCTTCGACCGCGTCGTGGCGGACGGCCTGCCGAACACGCCGTCGCCGGAATCTGCCAACGCCGAGGCGGACACCCAGGCGATCCTGGACGCCGTCGCGGCGGGCGCTTACCCGGCGCTTGGCTTCCTGCCCCAAGAGCGGATCCAGCAGGCCGTGGAGGCGACCGTCGCCCGGGTCGGGGCGAACGGGGGCATCCCGGACACGTCCGCCACCTCGGAATGGGCCAAGGGCTGGTCGGCCACGCTGACCCCGCTGATCCTTCAGAATGTCGCCGACAAGGCCTACCCGGCCGTTGGCGTGATCCCGGACAGCGGCGTCAAAGCGGTGGTTGACGCGACCTTCGCGCGGGTGGAGGCGGCGGTCAAGGCTGGCGCCGTTAACCTGGCCGAGGTCGGCCTCGGCGTCGAGCCCAGCGAGCTGGCCGTCGCCTTGACCGGTACCGTGCTGGCCGATCTCGTCAACGGCATCGAGGACACGGCGGGCGCCATCTCGCTCGAGAACGTCGGCACCGTGGTGGCCATCACCTTGTTGCGTCTTGGCATCCCGGCGGACCAACTGGAAGCGACGGCTGAGGTGATCGTGACCGACCTGGCTGGTTACGCGGATGTGCTGACCGATCTGGCGGCGGATGGCTTCACAACGGACGACCTCGACGCCCTCGAGGGCGCGCCGATGGAGGGCACGCCTTATGACGCTTACGCTTGTGCGCTGGAAGTGGCCCGCACTGTTGAGGCCTTAGTGCCGCACATCCAGGGCAGCGTCGACGTGGTGGTCGAGGAGATCAAGAAGAGCGTCGACCAGATTGTCAACGTGGAGGTGGTCGCGACCCTGCAGGCCGTGGCCGACAACGGTGGCAATCAGACCTTCGCCCATGACACCGACGTGACTGCCATCGTGACCGGCACGGAGTGGGACAACGATCTCGGCCTGGCCAATCTGAATCCGCGCATCGAGGCCGCCAACGAGGCCCTGAACGCGCTGGTGACGCTGGGCCTGCTGGAGAGCCACACCGATCTGGTGCCGTTCGAGGACGGCGCGGTGATCACCGGCCAGCCGATTTACGCGGCGGCCTCCAGCGAGAAGACGCTCACGTTGATGACCATCGTGGCCGTCTGCCTGGTGCCCATCGTGCTGGCCTACCAGGCCTGGTCGATCTGGGTCTTCCGCCGGCGCATCAGCGCCGACCGGATCCCGACCGAATCCGGCCTGGATCCAGCCAAAGCCTGATCAATCCAAACCCAGGCGGCCCCGGTGCTCCGGCACCGGGGCCGCTCTGTTTGTGCGCCGCCCCTGCGCCGCCCCTGCGCCGCCGTTCCGCGTCCGGTTCAATTCTGAATGCGCCTTCGGCCCGCCCCGCTCCGGCCAGCCCTTATTGGCCAGGGTGGCCGACCGGCGCCCGGGTGGCCCTGAATTGCCACTGGTCCGAAACCGCTCGCAGTCGGGCGTGCGGCCCGCCCGCGGGGTTGCCTGCCGGCAGGCGGGCGCGGCCCGAAGGCGCGTTCCGCCCTTGGCTGGCCGCGATTCCGGGGGAGTTCGCCGGGCTGCGCCGGAGCGCGAAATGCGGGTTTGACGTCGATCTGCCCCGCCCGCGCGGCCCGGCCCGGGGCAGATCGGTCTCAAAGTCGCATTTCAGCTCCAAGGGGAGCGCTTCGGCGGGCGCGCGGGCGCGAAATGCGGGTTTGACGTCGATCTGCCCCGCCCGCGCGGCCCGGCCCGGGGCAGATCGGTCTCAAAGTCGCATTTCGCGCTGGGCGGCGGCCCGGCGCCGGGCCTGAACCGACCGACCGGCCGAAAACCGCCCGCAGTTCGATCCCGCGCCGGGCGGCCCGCCCCGCCCCGACCAGCCCTTGTCGGCCGACCTGCCTGCCCGAACACCTGCCCGCCGTCGCGCAAATAAAGAAACGCCAATGTTGTCCAAATGGCGGACAGGAAAACAAGGTTAGCCTCTCCTAAGTTACGATGTCCCAGGAGCCGATGCCCAAGCCTGACATGGTCGATCAGACGGGCTGCGGCGCCAGGCCCGGCGAGACAGATCGACGCGAAAGGACGCCATGTTGAGGACGGCTGGTCGGCGGGGGGCGGCGCTGGTCGGCGCCGCCGCCCTGGTGGCCACCGGTCTGGCCACCGGTCTGGCCGGCGCCTGCGCCGGGACCGACCTGGCGCCACAGTCCACCGTCGCCACGTTCAACCCCGCCAACGCCCTGGCCGACCCCAAATCCCACATCGGCCCCTCGACCGCGGTGGTGGCCGAGGCGGCCATCGAGCCGATCGCGGCCGACCCCCGGCCGGCCCTGCCGGCCCAGGTCACTGACGCCCAGGGGACCGCTGTGACCGTCACCGACGTGAGCCGCATCCTGGCGATCGACATCTACGGCACCTCCAGCCGGATCGTCTTCTCGCTCGGGCTGGGTGGCAACGTGGTCGGCCGCGACACCTCATCGGCCTTCCCGGAGATCAAGGACCGGCCCAGGGTGACGCCATCGGGCAACACCCTCAGCGCCGAGGCCATCCTGGAGCTGGCCCCCTCGGTCATCATCACCGACACGTCGCTGGGTCCCTGGGACGTGCTGCTGCAGATGCGCGAGGCCGGCATCCCATTGGTGGTGGTCGACTCGCACCGGTCGCTGGAATCGGCGGCCGACCTGATCAACCAGGTGGCGGCGGCCCTCGGCCTGGCGGCGGAAGGCGAGGCACTGGCCCAGCGGACCACCCGGCTGGTCGAGGAGGCCAAGCGGGCCATCGCCCAGGCGGTCCCGGCCGAAGACTCCGCCAAACTCCGCATGGCCTTCCTCTACCTGCGCGGCAACGCCGGGGTCTACTACTTGTTCGGCCAGGGGTCGGGCACGGATTCGCTGATCACGGCCCTGGGGGGGATCGACGTCGCCACCGAGGTGGGCTGGCGGGGGATGCAGCCGGTGACCGACGAGGGCCTGGTGGCCATGAGCCCCGACCTGATCTTGGTCATGACCAGCGGACTGGCGTCGGTCGGCGGCGTCGAAGGCCTGCTCGAGAAGCTGCCGGCGGTGGCGGCCACGCCGGCCGGCCTGAACCGCCGCATCGTCGACATGGACGACGCCCAGATGCTCTCCTTCGGCCCCAACAGCCCCGACGTGCTGACCGCGCTGGCGGCCGCCATCTACACCCCGGACGGCGGCCAGCCGTGAGCGCCCGGCCGGTGCTCGAAGGGCTTGGGCGGCCCGCTGCCGGGGGCGCCTTGGGCTCGGTGTCGCCGGATTTGTCGCCCGATGCCGCAGGGTCGCCCG
>JAIROU010000471.1 GCA_031257375.1 Bifidobacteriaceae bacterium | reverse complement strand
CGGAGGAGGTGGTGCGCCTGCTTATCGGAAAGAAAAACACCTCAATTATGGAGCGGCTTATTCTGGGGGAAAACCGGCCGTCCGGTCAAGCTGGCCGTTAGATCCGGCCGGCCGCCGGCGGTTTCGGGTTTGCCCCGGCCGCTTCCGCGCCGGGGGGAATTGTCGGCGGCCCGCCGGGGGCCATGGTGGCTGTCGCGCCGGGGGGAATGGTGGCTGTCGCTCCGGGGGCGATGGTCGCCGCCGTGTCCAGCGGCATGGTGGCGGGCTCCTCGGTCGGCCCGCCGGCCGCGCCCAATTGCTTCGTCGCGGTCGCATCGCCCAGCTGGCCGGTCGGCCCGCCCAGCGGCCCGCCGGCGGCTCGGTCGGGCGGCGCGGCATCGGCCCGGTCGGGCGGCGCTGGCAGCGCCCCGGTCGGGGGCGGCGCCAACGGCCCAGTCGCGGGCGGCGCCAACGGCGAGGTCGCGGGCGCTCCGGCGGGGACGGGCGTGGGCGCTCCGGCGGCGACCGGCGACGGCATCGGCGGCGGGGTCTGGGTCGGTCGGCCGGGCGGGGAAGCCGGCCCCGGCCAAGGCGGCCCGGCAGGTGGCCGGCTGGCCGCCCGCGCGCCCACCAAACCGGCTCCGATCCCGACCGCCACCAGCAAGAACACGGACAGGGGGAAGCCCAGCGGGAGCCAACTGACGGTGTAGAGCAGACCCACGCCGCCGGTGATCGCGCCGCCCCAGAAACCAGCTGTGAAGCGCCCGCGAATGGCGTCCTCAAGTTCGGCCCGCCCGTCCGAGGCGCGCGCCATCGCCAGCCAAGCGGCGCCGTAAAGCAGCAGCCCCAGGCCGGAGAAGATGGCGGCGATGACGAACAGGCCGCGGACCAGATTGGCGTCCCAGCCCAGACGGCGGGCCAGGCCAGAGGCCACGCCCGCGATCCAAGAGTCGTGGCCGCGGGCCAGTCCGTGACGGCGGATCCAGTTGAAGAAGGCCGCGCCGGCCTCCCGTGGCGGCAGTGGTTGCGATTGAGCCATAATCCAAGTCTGGCCGCCCGCGAGCGACCGCGAAATTAGGGATCGCCCCCATTCCAACCCTGATTCAACCCTGACCCTAAACCCGGGGACGGTCCTTTCGTCTCAAACCGGGGGACACACCTTAGGGCTGGCCGGAGAATTGTCGGCGATGCGGCGGGTTCTGTGCCCGATGGCTGGCAAGGCGCGGGTCCGCCGGCGCCGCCGCCAGGCGCCCGCTCAAGGCGGGCCGCGTAGCGATAATTCTTCGGCCAGCCCTTATGCCATGACCAATGGTGTGTCCCCGCGTATCGGACGAAAGGACCGTCCCCGGGTTTACTCGGGTTTGGGGGGTGGTGTGGGGCGTGGCTGACGCTGATTTTTCAGGATCGGGGCTGACCTGGGGGCGGGGGCGTGGTTCGATGGGATCATGTCAGTTAGCTCGGCGGGCGGGCGCCCGGCCGGTGTCGCGCGGGCGCCGTTGCGGCGGCCGCAGAGCGGGCGGAGGATCGCCGGGGTGGCGGCCGGGCTGGCCGATCACCTGGGGCTGAGCGTCAAAGCGGTGCGGTGGGGCTTCGTGATAGGCGGCCTGGCGCTGCCCGGGCTGGTGCTTTACGCCTGGCTGTGGCTGACGGTCCCCTCGGCCGAGGGGTCGAGCCGGTCGGTGCCGCCGGCCCTGGCCCGCCTGGCGCCCATGCTCAAGGACAAACAGCGCCGCCCGCCGCTCGTCCAGGTGGCTGTGGGGCTGGTGCTGCTGGCCCTGGCCGCCCTGGTGGCGGCCACCGCGGCCGGGGCCGCGATCCCCTGGCAATGGCTGGTGCCGACAATTGCGCTGGTCGGCGGGCTGGTGCTGGCCTGGAGCCAACTCGACCGGGTGGACCTCGGGTCGCGGCGGGGGCCGGTCTCCTGGCTGCGGCTGATCGGCTCGATCGCCTTGCTGATGGCCGGGACGGTGCTGTTGATCAGCCAGGGGCGCGGGCCGTCCTCGGTGTTCGTGGCCCTGGTCGCGGGCTTGGCGGTGGCGGCCGGGGTGGCCCTGGTGGCGGCGCCCTGGTGGCTGCGCCTGATCCGGGCGCTGGGCGATCAGCGGGCCGCCACCGCGCGCGAGGCCGAGCGCGCCGACATCGCCGCCCACCTGCACGATTCGGTCTTGCAGACCCTGGCCCTGATCCGCACGCAAGCGGACGACCAGACCGCCGTCCGAAGGCTGGCCCGGAGCCAGGAGCGCGAGCTCAGGCAATGGCTGTACGAGGACCGCGCCGCCCAGGGGCAATCGCTGGCGGCCGCCCTGCGCGAGACGGCGGCCGAGGTCGAGGACCTGACCGGGGTCGAGATCGGCGCGGTCCTGGTGGGCGACCACCCGCCGACCGAGGCCTCGACGGCGCTCATCGGCGCCACCCGCGAGGCCCTGCTCAACGCCGCCCGCCACGGCGCCGCGCCGGTCTCCCTCTACGCCGAGATCGGCTCCGAGCGGGTCGAGGTCTTCATCAAGGACCGCGGCCCCGGCTTCGACCTCGACCAGGTCTCGCCCGACCGGTTGGGCGTGCGCGAGTCGATCATCGGCCGGATGCGCCGCCAGGGCGGCGCCGCCCAGGTGGTCTCAAAACCGGGCGGCGGCACTGAGATACGGTTGGCGATGAAATTGGACGGCAAGGAGCGCGTGTGAGCGGCAATCTGCGGGTGGTGCTGGTCGATGACCACGCCCTGTTCCGCTCCGGCGCCAGGGCGGAGTTGGGCGCCAGCCTCGACATTGTGGCCGAGGCCGGCACGGTCGAGGAGGCCCAGGCGGTGATCGCCGCCACCCGCCCCGACGTGGTGCTGCTGGACGTGCACCTGCCGGGCGGCCACGGCGGCGGCGGCGCCGAGGTCGCCCGGGCCTTCGCCGGTTCGCCGGTCAAGTTTTTGGCCTTGTCGGTGTCCGATGCCGCCGAGGACGTCGTGGCCGTCATCCGGGCCGGCGCTCGCGGTTACGTCACCAAGACCATCACCGCGGACGAGTTGATCGAGGCCGTCGCCCGCGTGGCCGAGGGGGACGCGGTCTTCTCGCCGCGCCTGGCCGGGTTCGTCCTCGACGCCTTCGGGGCGGCCATGGGCGATGTGGCGGCGGCCGATGACGAACTCGACTCCTTGTCCGCCCGCGAGCAGGAGGTCATGCGGCTGATCGCCCGCGGCTACACCTACCGCGAGGTCGCTGGCGAGTTGTTCATCTCCATCAAGACGGTCGAGACGCACGTCAGCGCGGTGCTGCGGAAACTCCAGCTGTCGAATCGGTCGGAGTTGACCCGCTGGGCGGCCCGCCGGAACCTGCTCTGAGCCGCTGGCGCCATGCCCCGCAACGTCTGGATTCTGTCTGGGATCGGGCTGGCCGTGGCGGTCGGCTTCGGCGTGGTGGCGCCGGTCCTGCCGGTCTTCGCCGCCTCCTTCAGCGTTGGCGAGGTCGCCGCCGCCGCCGTCATCAGCGCCTTCGCCTTGATGCGGCTGGTCTTCGCCCCGGCCGTGGGCTGGCTGACCGACCGTTGGGGGCATCGCGCCGTACTGGTGGCAGGCGTGCTGATCGTGGCGGTGTCGTCGCTGGCGGTCGGCTTCGCCCAATCCTACGGGCAGGTCGTGGTCCTGCGGGGGCTGGGCGGGGTCGGCTCGGCCATGTTCTCGGTGGCCTCGATGACGATCCTGCTCGGCTCGGTCGCCGCCGACCGCCGCGGCCGGGCCTCGGCCCTCTACCAGGGGTCGTTCCTGGTCGGGGCGGTGGCCGGCCCGGCCATCGGCGGCCTGTTCGGGGCGATCTCGCTGCGGGCGCCGTTCTTCTTCTACTCGATCACCCTGGGCGCGGCCGCCGCCGTTGCCTTGCGCCTCGAACCGATCGGCCCTGGTCCGGGGACCGGCCCGAGGCGGGGCGCCGGGCCGAGCGGGCCGGGTCCGGGCGCCGCGGCCGAGGCGGGCGGGGGCGACGTGGCGGCGCCGGGCGAAGGCGACTTGGCGGCATCGGGGGAAGGCGGCCCGGCGGCATCGTGGGAAGGCGGCCTGGCGGCATCGGGCGAAAACGGGGGCCAGGTCCGGCCCCTGCGCGTGGTCTGGCGCGACCGGCGGTACCAAGCCGCCCTGCTGGCCGCCCTGGCGCAGGGCTGGAACACCAACGGCACGCGGGCGGCGCTGGTGCCGCTGTTCGTGGCCGCCTTCCTGGCCGCGGACGACGCCCAGGCGGCCCTGTTCGCCGGGATCGCCATGGCGGTGGGCGCGTTGGCGCAGATGGCGGCGGTCTGGCCGGCCGGGGTGGTGGTGGACAAGCTCGGGCGGCGCGGGCCTATGGTGGTCGGCGCATTGGTGGCGGCCGCGGCCTTGGCGGCGCTGCCGTTCTCAGGCTCGCTGGCGACGCTGGCCGGGCTGATGGCCGTCTACGCGGTCGGGGCGGCCCTGATCGGGACGGCCCCGGCGGCGCTGGTGGGGGACGCGGCCGGGCCGGGTGGCACCCGCGCGATCGCCTTGTACTCGATGGCCGGCGACGCCGGGTCGGTGGTCGGCCCGCTGGCGGCCGGTTTCCTGGCGGCCGAGTTCTCCTATGTCACCGCCTGCGCCGCCGGGGCGGCCTTGTTGGCGGCCTCGGCGGCGTTCTCGGCCGTGATGCGGCCCCCGGCCGGCCTGGGCGAATAGCCCCTAAACCCGGGGACGGTCCTTTTGTCTCAAACTCGGGGACAGTCCTTGGCGCCATTGGCCAGGTTGGCGTTGATGCGGTCGATGGCGGCTTGGAGCTGATCGGCCGGTTGGCCGGAGAAGGCGACCAGGGCGGACAGCGGCGCATCGGCCATCATGCGCGCGACCTCGGCGTCCACCGGGCCGCCGAGGGCCGGGCCGGCCATCTGCTCCCAAAGGTTTGCGAAGGCCGGCACGGCCAGCGCCTCGCTGAGGGTGGACTGCAAGGTCAGCGGGCGGGGCGGCTCGTCGCCGGCCAGGGTCACGGTCGTGGACAGGCGCAGGTCGCGGCTCGAGGCGCCGACTTCGACCAGGTAGTCGCCGCCCTCGACGGCCCAGCCCTGGTCGAGGACGCTCCAGTGGGCCAGGTCCTGATTGGCGATCTCGATGACGGTCCGCGCCGACCCGCCCGGCTCGAGGGTCAGGCTGGCGAAGCCTTTGAGCTCGCGCGGCGCCCGGACCACCTTCGAGGCCGGCAGGCCGACGTAGACCTGGACGACCTCTCGACCGGCCCTTGCGCCGGTGTTGGTGACGGTCAGTTCGACGCGCAAGCCGGTCGCGGTCGGCGCCACCGCCAGGTCCGAGTAGTCAAAACTGGTGTACGAGAGGCCGTGGCCGAAGGGGTAGGCGACCTCCAACTGGCGGGCGTCGTAGCCGCGATAGCCCACGAACAGGCCCTCGCCGTAGCGCACGCCGGAGCGGTCGCCCGGGAAATGCGGGTAGCTGGGCACGTCCTGGGCGCGCTTCGGAATTGTCTCGGTCAGCTTGCCGGACGGGTTGACCAGGCCGAACAGCACGTCCGCCAGGGCCGGGCCGCCGGCCTGGCCGAGCAGCCAGCCCTCGACCACGGCCCGGACCCGCGAGGCGAACGGCAGCAGCACCGAGGATCCGTTCGACACGATCACGACGACGTTCCGATTGACCGCCAAGATGTCCTCGAGCAGGGCCAGTTGCTCGGCCGGCAGGTCCATGGTGTCTCGGTCGTAGCCCTCGGACTCCTGGTTTTCGCCCAGGCCCAGGAACACCAGCACCACTTCGGCTTGTTCGGCGATGGCGACCGCCTGGTCGTGGGCGTCGGGGCCGGCCGGGCTGGCCGGGTCGGTGGTGAAACCGGCGGCGAAGGGCGCATCCTGGCCGGCCAGGGCGCGGATCGCGTCAAGGGCGTTGTCCAGCCGGGTCGGGTTGACCCGCGAGGAACCGGCGCCCTGGTAGCGCGGCGTCCGGGCGAACTCGCCCACCACCGCCAGTTTCGCCCCGGCGGCCAGCGGCAGCACGCCATCGTTCGCCAATAGGACGACGGCCTGGGCGGCGGCCCGGCGGGCGAGCGCGTGGTGGGCGGCGGCATCGAACTTGCCTGTGCTGGCGGCCAACCGGTCGGCGGCCCGCCGCAGCACCTTCTCGACCCTCCCGTAGGCCTGCTCGACGGTGGCCTGGTCGATGTCGCCATTGGCCAGGGCTTTGAGCACGGCCGCCTGGTGGGCGGGGTTGGCGGGCATCTCCAGGTCGAGGCCGGCCTTGAGGGCCGCCACCCGGTCATGGGTGGCGCCCCAGTCGGACACCACCAGGCCGTCGTGGCCCCACTCGTCGCGCAGCACTTCTGTCAGCAAGAAGTGGTTCTCGGCCGCGTGCGTGCCGTTGACCTGGTTGTAAGAGCACATCACGGTCCAGGGCCGGGCCTCGGTGACGACCTTCTGGAAGGCCCTCAGGTACAGTTCGCGCAGCGTCCGCTGGTCGATCTGGGAATCGCGCCGCATGCGGTCGGTCTCCTGGTTGTTGGCCGCGAAGTGCTTGACCGACGCGCCCACGCCCTCGCTCTGGATGCCGGTGACCAGCGCGGCGGCCAGTTCGCCGGTGATGAACGGGTCCTCGGAGAAGTATTCGAAGTTGCGCCCGCAGAGCGGCGAACGCTTCAGGTTCACGCCCGGTCCCAGCAGCACGCCGACGCCCAGCGCCACGGATTCCTCGCCCAGCGCCACGCCGACTTGGCGGACCAGGTCGCGGTCCCAGGTCGCGGACAGCCCCACGGCCGGTGGGAAGCAGGTCGCCGGGACCGCCTGTCCGATGCCGCTCAGGCCGTCCGCGTGGGCGGCCGCCTTGCGCACGCCGTGCGGCCCGTCGGTCAGCATGACCTGGGGCAGCCCGATCGCCTCGACGGCCTGGCTGTGCCAGAAGTCGGCCCCGCCGGTGAGTGCGACCTTGGCCTCGATGGGCACGTCTGGCATTTGATCCTCCTGCGTTGGTGGTTGGCAATCGGGGTGGTGGCTCCGGCCCGGCCTAGCCCGGCCCTGTGCGGCCTAGTCCGGCCCGGCCTGAAAACCTATGCGCCCACTAGCTTTTACCAACCGTCAAGGCCTTTTTCTGGCACGGTTGCCGCTGGTGGCGGGTGAAAACCGCTCCGGAGGTGGTTTTGCTAGGCTGTGGTCGTGGCGACGACTCCAGGGTCCAAGCGTGGGCCGTATGCCCGGACCCGGGAGCGCCGTCAAGTCGTCGCCACGGCCGTGCTCGGCCTGGTCATCGAGCAGGGGCACGATGCCGTCACGGTCGCCGAAGTGGCCAGGCGCGCCGGGCTGACCGAGGCCACCGTCCGGTACCACTTCCCGACCAGGGACCATCTGCTCATCTCGGCCCTCGCCCAGGCGGACGCCGAGGATTCCTATCTGCTGGTCGCCCGCGCCGCCTCGACCGGTCGCGACCTGGCCGAAGACCTGCGGCTGGTGGTCGAAGCGCCGGTCGGCCACCCGAACCGGATGCGCCTGTTCACGATCGAGGCGGCCAACGCCGTCGATCCGGCGCATCCCGCCCACAGTTGGTTCACGGCCCGCAACCAGGCGGTCAAACTGCAACTGGCCCAGACCCTGCGGGAACTCCAGGCGGCCGATCAGGCCCACCCGGAGATCGATCCCGACCGGTTCGCCCGCCAGATGGTGGCCATCTGGGACGGGCTGCAGACCCAATGGCTGATCGATCCCGACTTCGACCTGGGCGCCGAAGTTGCCGCCGCCTTCCGCAGCCTGACCCGGGCCGATGCCATGGCCGCCCGCCGCGCCATCGCCCAACTGGCGGCCGAGATCTAACGGCCCTGCCGCGCTGCGGGGGCGCGGGCGGGCCTGAATTGCGGGTTTGTGCGCGATCTGCCCCGGTTGGCGGGGCAGATCGGTCTTAAGGTCGCAGTTCGGCCCCCGGCGGGGCGGCTTGGGGCGGTTTGGCGGGGCTGGCGGGCCTGAATTGCGGGTTTGCGCGCGATCTGCCCCGGGCGGCGGGGCAGATCGGTCTTAAAGTCGCAGTTCGGCCCCCGGCGGGGCGGCTTGGGGCGGTTTGGCGGGGCTGGCGGGCCTGAATTGCGGGTTTGTGCGCGATCTGCCCCGGTTGGCGGGGCAGATCGGTCTTAAAGTCGCAGTTCGGCCCCCGGGCGGGGCGGCGCGGGGCGACTCCTACGACTGGAGGACGGTGAATTGGCCGCGCGGTCGGGCGCCGCTGGCGGTCAACTGCGTGTGGGTGAGTCGGTCCATGGTCGCGCCGTCGAAATCGGTCGAGGCGACGGCCCGCTTGCTGACGTGCCGGAACGAGACCTGGTTCAGGACGCAGCCGCTAAAGGAGGCGCCGGTCAGGTTCGAGGCGTCGAAGGCGACCGCCTCCAAGTGGTTGCCGTCGAACACGGCCCCGCGCAGGTCCGAGTACTTGATCGCGGTGCCGACCAGCACCGCCGTGGCCAGGTCGACGCCGCGCAGGCTCATTGAGTTCAGCCGTGCGCCGGTCAGGTTGGCGCGGGCGAAGGTCGCGCCCTGGGCGGAGGCGGCGGTCAGATTCGCGCCGGTCAGGTCGGCGCCGTCGAACTTTACGTCCCTCAGCGCGGCGTACTTGAACAGGGCGTCGACCAGTCTGGCGTTGGTGAAATCGGCCCCGTTGAGGGCCGAGCGCCGGAAATCGGCCTGGGCGATGGCGACGCCCGCGAGGTTGGCGCCCTTCAGCGGGATGGACTTGAAGTTGGACAGCGTCGTCGCGGCGGCGGGTCGGCTCGGGCTCGGGCTCGGGGGAGCGTCGGCCGGGGCGGGCTCCGGTTGACCGGCCGGCGTTTGACCGATGCCGCCGAGCTCGCGCAGCGTCTCCCGCAAGTCTCCGACCGATTCCGCGGCGCCGGCCAGGGCGGCTGGCTCGTCGAGGCCGGACTGGATCAGGTCTTCGAAGCGTTCGCGCAGGTCTTGGCTTATTTCTTGGCGCAGTTCGAGCGCCTCCGGGTGGTTTTGGCAGGGCCCGAACAACTCGTCCAGCAGCGCCTCGATCTGATCAGTCATGGTCTTCCTCCTATAGCAACATGTCCAACACGCGCTTGGCGTGGTCCCAGGCGGCCTTGTGGGCGGCGTAGCCTTGGCGGCCCGGTTCGGTCAGGGCGTAGTACTTGCGGCGGCCGCCTTGGGACTCGTCGCCCCAGTAGGGGCGCACCCAGCCAGCGGCCTCGAGGCGGCGTAGGCTCGAGTACAAGGTGGCCTCTTTCGGCTCGTATTCGCCGCGCGACCGGGCTGCGATGGTCTTGGCGATCTCATAGCCGTAGCGGTCGGCCTCAAGCAGCGTGCGCAGCACCATGGTGTCGATGTTCCCCCGCACCAAGTCCGGCGCCAGCCCCTCGCCCATACCCAACCTCCCGTAGTACAGCATATCCCAGAGTACTATGTCTGTCAAGGTACTTGGCGGGCGGTCAGTCGGCGGTCGGTCGGCGGTCGGTCGGCGGTCGGCGGTCGGTCGGCGGTCAGTCGGCGGTCGGTCGGCGGGCGCTGGCTTGGTCGCCCAGGGCGGCTGGCGACACCCGTGGTGCCGTGGGACCCCACTACAGTGAAAACCGTGGCCCAAGTGAACCTCACCCTGCGACTGCCGGAAAGGGTGGTGCGGCAGGCGCGCGTGATGGCGGCGGAGCGCGGGACCTCGGTGTCCCGGCTGGTGGAGACCTTGCTGGAACGGGACGCGGGCTCGGACGCCGACCGGCGTCAGCGCTGGGACCGGCAACTGGAGCGGATGCGGGCGGGCCAATCCCTGCGCGGGCCGTATCTGGGCCGGGATGAGACGCACGAGCGATGAGCGCCCCCGCGCCCGAGTTTGCCGACACCAACATCTGGCTCTATGTCTACGACGGCGCCGGCCCTCGCCAACCGATGGCCGTCGAACTGCTCGAGCGCTTGGCCGCGGGCGGCAACGGGCGCATCTCGATCCAGGTGGTCCAAGAGTTCGCCGTCAACGCGCTGCGGGCGTCGAAGACCGCGATAAGCCCGGCCGAAGTGGTAGACGCGGTCGAGGCGATGGGCGACTGGATTCTTCACCGGCCCGCCGCCCCTGATGTGGCCGAAGCAGTCGTCATCTCCGCGCGCCACCAGCTATCGTTCTGGGACGCGATGATCGTGCTCAGCGCCCGCCAATTGGGCTGCGCCGTCCTTTGGACTGAGGACTTGAACAGTGGTCAAATGATCGAGGGAGTGACGGTCAAGAACCCGTTCGCCTGAGGCTCGCCGCCCGGTCCCCGTTTGGGCGGCGGAAGGCGGCGCCTGCCGCGGCGTTTCCGGCGGTGCGGCGTTGTGGTCGGCCTTGGCTTCAGGCGGGTTGGCCCGGCTGGCCGCGGCGCCAGTAGGGGGTGGCCTGGAGGTTGCCGGGCGGGATGGGGCCGGCCGCCGCCAGG
>JAIROU010000118.1 GCA_031257375.1 Bifidobacteriaceae bacterium | reverse complement strand
TGGACGCGGTGTGGGACCCGGCGCTATGACGGGCCGGCGGCGCGGCCTGCTCGACACGTCGGTCGTCATCGCCCTCGGGTCGCTGGACCCGGCCAGCCTGCCTGACGTGTGCCTGATATCGGCGGTGACGCTGGCCGAGTTGACCGCCGGGCCGCTGGTGGCCGCCGCAGTTCGGGAGCGGGCCATCCGCCAGGCCAGATTGCAGGCGGTCGAGCGGTCGTTCGACCCGCTGCCGTTCGACGCCGACTGCGCTCGGGCCTTCGGCCGGGTCTCGGCGGATCTGCGGGCGCGGGGGCGCAAAGCCGCAGCCCGGCCGTATGACGGATTGATCGCGGCCACCGCCCTGGCCCACGGGCTGGATCTATACACCTTGAACCCCGGCGACTTCGACGGCATCGGCGGCCTGACCGTGCGGGCGCCGAACGCCTGACGCGAACCGGCGGCCCGCCCCGGACGCAGTCGGCCCCAGCCGGACGGCCGCCGCCGACGCGGGCTAGGGTGGAGCGTATGGCGATTCCAGACTTCCAGCTGAACTCCGGCCACCGCATTCCGGCGCTCGGCCTGGGGACCTACAAAATGGCCCCCGGCGTGACGGCCGACTTGGTGGACCGCGCCCTGCGGCTCGGCTACCGCCACATCGACACGGCCGCGTTCTACGGCAACGAGGCGGAGGTCGGCCAGGGCCTCAGACGCTCGGGGGTGGCGCGGGAGGACGTTTTCGTGACCACCAAGCTTTGGAACGACGCCCACGCGCACGATGCCGCCTTAAGGGCTTTCGACCAGTCGCTCGGCCAGTTGGGGCTCGACTATGTCGACCTCTATTTGATCCACTGGCCGGCGCCGGACGACGGCCTGATGGTCGAGGCCTGGCGGGCGCTGGTCGAGATCAGCCAGTCCGGCCGGGCGCGGTCGATCGGCGTGTCGAACTTCCGGGTCGAGGACCTGGCCGCAGTGATCGACGCGACTGGGGTGGTGCCGGCCGTCAACCAGGTCGAGTTGCACCCGCTGCACCAGCAGCCGGACCTGCGCGCCGCCAACGCCGAACTGGGGATAGTGACCGAGGCCTGGAGCCCCCTCGGGCGCGGGGGAGACTTGAGTGACGGCACCGTGCGGGCGGTGGCGCACCAGGTGGGCAAGACTCCCGCCCAGGTCGTCCTGCGCTGGTTGATCCAACTCGGGGTGGCGGTCTTCCCGAAGACGGTCCGGCCCGAGCGTCTGGCCGAGAACTTGGCCCTGGACGGCTTCGAATTGGCGCCGGAGCAGATGGAACGCCTCAACGCCATCCGGCCGGCGCCGCCGGTCGGCCCAGAGCCGGCCGACGTCCATTAGTTGAGCCGATCTGTCCATAGTGTGAGATTCGGGTAGACTGCCGGCGTAACGGCCGCGCCGTCCGGCTGGCGGCCTCGCCCACCCAGAGAGGTAACTAACACTATGAAGACTCGCTCGCGCTTGGCCGCGCTGGCCGCCCTGGCGGCGGTCGCGGCGACGGCGGCGGTCGGCGGCCTGGCCGGTTGCGGCGGCGCCGGCAAGGCCGACTACACCATCGCCATCACCCAGATCGTGGCCCACCCCTCGCTCGACCTGATCACCCAGGGCTTCAAGGACGGTCTGGAGGAGAAGGGCGTCGACGCCGAATTCATTTTCGACGACGCCCAAGGCGACCAGGCCAACACCGTCACCATCGCCGGGAAGTACGCCGCCGACTCGGACATCGACCTGATCTTGGCCGTGGCCACGAACTCGGCCCAGGCCGTCGTCAACCAGGTGTCGGACCGGCCGGTCCTGTTCGCGGGCGTGACCGACCCGGTCGAGGCCGGCCTGGTGCCCTCGTGGGAGCCCTCCGGCACCAATGTGACCGGCACCTCCGACCTCAATCCCGAGGGGCGCCCGGCCGCCCTGATCCAGGACGTGTTGGGCGCGGGCAACGTCAAGACCATCGGCTACCTCTACTCGCTGGGCGAGAAGAACTCGGTCGTCCAACTCGACCTGCTGAAGGCCGAGGCCGAGCCGCTGGGCATGACCGTCAAAGAATCCGGGATCGCCAACTCGTCCGAGTTGACGGCCGGCGCGGAGGCCCTGGCGGACGTCGACGTGATCTACGTCGGCACCGACAACACCGTCGTGGACGCCATCGAACAGGTGGTGTCGTTCGGGCAGAGCAAAAAGATCCCGGTCTTCGTGGCGGACGCCGCCTCGGTCGAGCGCGGCGGGCTGATCACCCGCGGCATCGACTACTACGAACTGGGCAAGCGCACGGCCGAGCAGGCCTACGAAATCCTGGTCAACGGCGCCAAGCCGGGCGACATCGCCCCCCTGCAGGTGACGGACACCGAGATCGTGGTCAATGAGGCGGCGGCGGCGGCCTACGGCGTGACGATCCCCCCGGCGATCCTCGAGACGGCCGAGAAAGTCGGCTGACCCCCAGCCGCCATAGGGCCTGGCCGGTCCCGCCGCCCGGTTGAAACACGCCGGACTCCGGGGCCGGTTAGGCTGTCTGCCAACCAATCCACGCACCCGTTCCCAAGCCGAGGAAGGCGCCCTTGCAAGCCGCGATCGAACAAGGCCTGGTTTTCGCCCTGCTGGCGCTGGGCGTCTTCCTGACCTACCGGATCTTGAACTTCGCCGACCTGACCGTGGACAGCTCGTTCACCACCGGCGCCGGGACGGCGGCGGTCTTGATCCTCGGCGGGCTCAACCCCTACCTGGCGACGGCCGCCGGTTTCACGGCCGGGGCGCTGGCCGGCCTGGTCACCGCGCTGCTGCACACCAAACTGCGGATCGACCCGCTGCTGGCCTCGATCCTGACCATGCTGGGGCTGTACTCGGTCAACTTGCGGATCATGGGCGGGCCGAACCTCAGCCTGCACCTGCTCGACGGCCAGCCGGTCCAGACCGTCTTCCTGCCCCTCAAGCAGGCCGGGTTGATGTCCTCCTGGCAGATGTTGACCATCCTGGCGGTCGTGGCCCTGGGCCTGGCCGCGGCGATCGTCTGGTTCTTGGCCACCAACTTCGGCCTGGCCGTCCAGGCCACCGGCGACAACCCGCAGATGGCCTTGGCGGGCGGGATCTCCACGGATTGGACCAAGATCGTCACCCTGATGGTGTCCAACGGCCTGGTCGGCCTGTCCGGGGCGGTCTACGCCCAGTTCCAGGGCTCCGCCGACGTGCAGATGGGCATCGGGCTGATCCTGGTCGGCCTGGCCTCGGTGATCGTCGGCAACGCCATCCTCGGCACCCGCTACATGGTCCTGGCGGTCTTGGGCGTGGTGCTCGGATCGGTCCTGTACCGGCTGGTCATCTACTACGCGATCGACTGGGAGATCGCGGCCTCCGGCGACATGCGCCTGATCTCCGCCGTCCTGGTGGTGATCGCCCTGGTCATCTCGCAGAGCACGACCATCCGGGGCTGGACGGCGAAGGTCTCGCCGTTCAAATCGGCCGTCGTCCCGGAGCCGTTGACGTCCCCGGCGCTCCGCGCCCGCCCGGCCGAGGGGCCGACGCCGGCGGACCCCGCCCCCAGCCCGGCCGCCCAGCGCCCGGCCGCCCCGGTCGCCCCGGCCGCCGGCGCCCAGCCCGGGACAACCCCGCGCCGGGGGGTGTGACCCGTGCTCAGACTGGTCAAAGTGTCGAAGACCTTCTTCCCCGCCACCGCCAACGAGCGCCGCGCCCTGCGCCAGGTCTCGCTCCACCTGGGCGAGGGTGACTTCGCCACCGTCATCGGCTCGAACGGGGCCGGCAAGTCGACCCTGCTGAACGTGATCGCCGGCTCTTTGACGACCGACCAGGGCCTGGTCGAGATCGACGGCCGCGACGTCACCAAGCTCCCGGCCTACCGCCGGGCCGCCCTGCTGGCCCGCGTCTTCCAGGACCCCCAGGCCGGCACCGCCCCGCACCTGACGATCGAGCAGAACATGGCCATCGCCTTGACCCGGGGCCAGGCCCGCGGCCTGGGCCGGGGTGTCGGGCCGAAGCGGCGGGCCGAGTTCCGCGCCCGCCTCGAAGTCCTCGGTCTGGGGCTCGAGAACCGGTTGAAGACCAGGGTCGGGATGCTCTCCGGCGGCCAGCGCC
>JAIROU010000103.1 GCA_031257375.1 Bifidobacteriaceae bacterium | reverse complement strand
CGTCACCGTCACCTCGGCGCCGCAGACTCGGCATCGTCCCCCTCGGCGCCGGCGACTCGGCATCGTCCCCCTCGGCGTCGCCGTCCGAGGACGCGACCGGAGACGAAATCCCGCCCTGGGTCGGCGCGAACTTGATCCCCTGGGCGGTGGGCGCTTTGGCCGCCATCGGCGTCGGCGCGGCCTTGCGCGCCACCCGGAACCGCCCCGGCCAGGCCCTCGACGGCCCTCCCCGGCGGGGCGTCGGCGAGGCGATTGCCGCCCGCGCGGAAGATGGCTTTGGAGACGGCTCTGGATCGGCTGCGAGACGTGTGCTATTGTTTAGGGCATCAACGGATTCAAACGTTTGAATCCGCCAATGTAACCTCAAAGAGGAGAAGACTAATGTCGGAGCTTTCACGCCGAGCGATCGCCTTGGGCGGCGCTCTCGCATGCGCCATGAGCCTCGCCGCCTGCGGCGGCGACTCGACCCCCGAGACCCCCGGGGCCTCCGGGGCCTCCCCGGCCAACGATGCCGGGGAGCCCATCACCATCACCTACGAGAGTTGGGGCCCAACCCAAGAGAGCATGGACGCGGTCATCGATGCCTTCCAGGCCGCGAACCCCGGCGTCACCGTGCAGGCGAGCCTGCTGCCCTACGCCGACTACATCACCGCGCTGAAGACCGAGCTGGCCTCGGGCACTGGCCCGGACGTGTTCGAGATCCAGGCCGGCGGCGCGCTGAAGGAGTTCCAGTCGCTGCTGACGCCCGTCGCCGAACCGGTCCAGGAGATCCTGGGACAGGACATCACCCAGGTGTACAAGCAGTCGGCCCTCGACCAGGTCAGCATTGACGGCGTGGCCTACGGCCTGCCGAACGGCTTCTCATCGGCCGGCATGTTGTGGGTGAACAATTCCATCCTGGACGAGCAGGGCATCGCCGTCCCGACCAGCTATGACGAGTTGGTCGCCGCCTGCAAGAAGCTGCGCGAGGCCGGAATCGTCCCGGTGGCCATAGGCGCCAAGGACGACTGGATGCTGATCGACATCTTCACCTCGATGAGCAACGCCATCGCGCCCGGAGAGCAGTACGCGGCCCAGGACTCTGGCGGCAAGTGGACCACCGACGGGCTGATCAAGACCTTCGACGCCTTCGCCACCATGTTCAAGGACGGCGTGGCGATGGACGGCGCGACCGGCGCCATGACCTACTCCGACACTTATGACCTGTACGCCGACGGCAAGGCCGCGTTCTTCACCAACGGCTCTTGGAACCAAGACATGTACGTGGGAGCCAAGGATCGCATCGGCGCCTTCAAGTCCAGCGTCATCCTGATGCCGACCATCAGCGGGGCGGCCCCGGTGACAGCGGGCATTGGCGGCATCTACGCGGTGAACAAGAACAGCGCCAACCCGGAGGCGGCGCTCAAGCTCGCCTACTTCATGTCGGCCGGCCAAGGAGCCCAGATCATGATCGACGGCAACCTGAACTTCGCTGTGACCGTCGCGGACATAACGCCGAGCGGGGAGCTGAGCGAGGACGCGGCGGCCACCCGCGCCGAGTTGACCGACCAGCTCAACAACAATCTGGCCGGTTACCGCGAGGTTCCGGACGCGGGCGTGAAGACCGCCCTCGGCCAGGAGTTGATCAAGCTGGCCGCCGGGACGACCGATGGCAAGGCCGCCGCTGAAGCGGTGCAAGCCGCCGCCGACGACCAGTAGCCAGATACCCAGCAACGATTGTTCGCTTTATCCGGCGCGGGGCGCTCTTTGCTCCCCGCGCCGGTTGGCGGATAGGGGGCTAGAGCATGACGAATGAGCCGACCTTTCGCGCCCGGGGTTCTACGAGCCTGCGGCGAAGCGAGGACACTCCTGGGGGGCAAGGCAAGTCCATGATCCGCCGCCAACGCGCCTGGAACCAGTCTTGGCTGGGGTACATGTTCGTGCTCCCGGCCGTGGTCTGGTTCGCCGTGTTCCTGGCTTACCCGCTGATCCGCAACGTCTACATCTCGTTCTTCAAATGGAACGGGCTGACGGCCGACATCGTCTGGGTCGGCCTCAAGAACTACGTCTGGGCGTTCACCAACCCCAACGTCCTCAACGCCAGCTGGAACACGCTGGTGTTCGGCGTGGTCACCATCACCTTGCAGTTGGGCTGCGGCTTCCTGCTAGCTGTCTCGTTGGTCGGGCCGGGCCGCACCCGCCAGATCCTCAGGGTGCTGTATTTCATCCCGGTGGTGCTCACTCCGACGGTGGTCGGCTTCCTGTTCTCCCAGATTCTGGAGGTCAATGACGGCGAGCTGGTCAACTTCCTGAAGGCGGTCGGTCTGGGCCAGCTGGCCCACCCGTGGCTGGGCGACCCGAAGACCGCGCTGCTCATGGTGTGCCTGGTCAACGCCTGGATTTGGACCGGCTTCTCAATGGCCATTTACCAGTCGGCCATCACCTCCGTCCCCAAAGACGTCATTGAGGCCGCCCGCATCGACGGGGCCAACTCGCGCCAGGTGGTGTTCCGCATCTTGCTGCCGTTCCTGCGCCCCACGCACTGGTCGCTGCTGATCTTGTCGGTGATCGGCGTCCTGAAGACTTTCGACATCCCGTACGTGCTCACCAGGGGCGGCCCCGGCGGGGCGTCGGACCTGCTGACCACCCTGCTGTTCCGCACCGGTTTTGAGGAGTACGAGCAGGGACGGGCGGCGATGCTCGGCACCTTGCTGTTCGTGGTGGCCCTGACGCTGACGATCATCCAGCTCCGGGCCTCCGGGAGGGACAAGATATGAAGATTCTCGGAAGGCCCGCGCTGTTCACCGTCACCACGCTGTGCGTGATCTGGGTGTTGCCGCTGGTGGCCCTTATCGTCCGCTCCCTCGGCCGCAGCGGGTTGGAGAACTACTCCGCCACCTTGCGGCAAAGCGGCATCGCGCGGGCGCTGCTGAGCAGCTTCATCATCACGGCGACAACGGTCGTGGCGGTGCTGGCGGTGGCCGCGCTGGCGGGCTTCGCCTTCTCCCGGCTGCGTTTCCCGTTCCGCACCGCCATCTACTCCCTGCTGCTGACCGGCCTGATGCTGCCCTCGGGCGCGATCCTGGTGCCGTTCGCCGAGTTGAACAAGGCCTTCGGCTGGGGCGACACCTACGCGGCGGTCATCTTCCCCTACATCGCGCTGTTCTGCCCGCTGGGGCTGCTGCTGATGAAAGGCGCCTACGACGCGCTCCCCGAGGAATTGTTCGAGGCGGCGGTGCTGGACGGCTGCGGGGTGTGGGGCTCCTTCAGGTCGGTGGCGCTGCCGCTGACCGGCCCCGCCCTGTCCGTCGTCGGGCTGTGGACGTTCTTGAGCACCTGGAATGAGTTCCTGCTGGCGTTGCTCTTCCTGCACGACCCGGCGGTGAAACCGATCTCGGTTATCCCGCTGGGGTTCCAGCAGCGGTATTTCGTGGACGTCCCGAAGATCTTCGCCGCCCTGGTGATCTCCCAGATCCCGGTGGTGCTGGCCTATATCTTGATGCAGAAGCGCTTCAACCTGGGCATGTTGGCGGGGGTGGACAAATGAGTCCGGCGGATATCCGGGTCGCCATCTTGGGGAACCCGTCGCAGCCCGCGGTGCCCTGGAACGATGAGAACGTGACCTACCTGGCGCGGATGGGTTTCACCGCGGTGCAGCTCAACATCGCCTGGTCCTACCGCCCCAACGACGAGGTCTTGAACCTCGAAGACGTGGTCGAGATCGGGGCGCACGGCTCCGAGGCCCGCGCCCAGATCGGGCGCCGCGCCGCCGAACTGCGCCGCCGAGCCGCCCTCGCCAAACAAGCCGGCCTACGCACAATCCTGCACGTCGGAGCACCGTTCCAGGGACGCAACGGCTACAACGGCGACGCGCTGCCCCAGTGCGTCAGCGATCCGACGGTCCTGGATCGGTACGCCCAGGCCCTGCGGACCCTTGGCGCCAGCCAGCCCGACCTGGACGATCTGCTGGTCTACACCTATGACCAAGACGCCTGGTTGTGCAGCGAGTTCGAGGGCTGCCCGCGCTGCAGCGGCGTCCCGCTGCACCTGCGGGTGAGCGGCTTCATCAACGCGCTGGCCGCCGTGTGGCGCGGCCAGCGCCCGGACGGGCGCCTGTGGTGGGAGCCGTGGGAGCTGTCCGCCGGCCAGGCGCTGGCCGCCATCGCGCTGCTCGACCCGTCGGCGACCGGCTTGATGCTGCATAGCTCCATCGCCGAGGTCATCTCGACCATGCCGGTCGACAGCTTTGTCCGCAATGCCGCGCTGGCGGCCAAGGACCGGGGCATTGCGTTGGTCATCGAGGCCTTCCTGTCCTCGGCCAACGAGGAGGTCGAGCCCTGGACGCGCCTGCCCGTGCCCTGCGTCACCCTGCGGCAAGTCCGCGCCATCTTGACCGTCCCCGGCGTCAGCGGGATCAAGGAGTATTACGGGATCGCGCCGAGCCGGTTCGACATCAACGCCCAGGCGGCCGCCGAGTTGTTCCAGCACCCGGATTGGGAGGACGATGCCGTGCTGCGGCGTTTGGCCGAGGGTTTCGACCGGCCGTGGCTGGCCGAGTTTTGGCGCCGCGCCTCCCTCGCCTACGTCAAGTTCCCCTGGGACGCCTCCTGGTTTGCCCGCGAACTGGGCAACAGCGAGCCGTTGCACGAGTTGACGGCGGCGCATGTGCGCGGCCAGCAGGCCGCCCAACCGCCGTGGGAGACCCCGGCCTGGCGCTCGACCCGCCACGGACTCTTCATGGCCACGACGGACGGTCGGCGCCACCCCTGGTTCCTCGAGGATGTCGGCCTGCGCTGCGCCGAGGCCGCCACCACCATGGACACCGCCCTGGACTGGTATGACAGGCACGCCGGGGACGGCCGGATAGGCGAGAACGGCGGGAGCGACGGCGGGAACGGCGCGATCGGTGACGACGCCGACGACGGCATCGGCGCGAACGACGCGAGCCACGGCATCGGCGCGAACGACGGTGACGGCGCCAACGACGCGAACCACGGCATCGGCGCGAACGGCGGGCACGGCATCGGTCGCCAAACGTCCTACGACCGGCGCCTGGCGGCCGAGCTGATCCGCCAGCGCCTGGACGCGGAGGGCTTCGTCACCCGCGCCCGGGCCTACCACTACCATCTGCGCGAGACGCTGCTCGCCCAGATGCTGCGCGCGGGCACTGCCCGCCGTCAGGCGCTGCTGGCCGAGTTGGCCCAGGTTCTGCGCGCCGATCTGGCCAACCAGGAGCGTGAGCTGCGCCGCGCCGAGCGCTGCCCGTCCGACCGGCCGGAGCCCCAACCGGTCCAGGTCTCGTGGCGCTGGGTGGTTCCGGCCCGCACCGACACCGGCCCGATCCGCCGGGCCATCGAGTTGCTCGAGCGCGATCCGGAGGCGTTCCTCGACATCTACTTCCGCGAGACTCCCGACGCCGCCACGATCGGCCAGTTCAGCTTGACCTCCCGGTGAGTTCAGTGCGGCTGCGGGCCAGGTTCGGCCGCCTTGACAACGTTCCAAGCCACCGCCCCGCCGATGAAATGAAGGCCGAAGGAGGACGGGCGTGCTAACCTCCAGTCGGGACAGCGTCGGCACGGCGCCGCTCGCTAGGAATCACACCGACAAGGACACGCCAGTGGCTCAGTTGCGCATGAAGGATGTGGCCGAGAAGGCCGGCGTGTCCATCTCCACGGTTTCGCACGTCATCAACACTCCCGAGGTGGTGGCGGCTGAAACGATCGCACGGGTCCGCCGGGCGATGGATGAGATCGGATTCGTGCCGAACGCGGCCGCCCGGCAGTTGAAACTAGGCACCTCGAGCACCATCGGGATGGTTGTGACCGACATCTCCGAGCCGTTCTGGGCCGAACTCGCGCGGGCCGTGGAGACGCACGCTGAGGCGCAGGGGCTGTCGGTGCTGCTGGCGGACAGCAATTTCTCCGCCCAGCGCGAGTCCACCCACCTTGATTTCTTCGCCTACCAACGGGTCAAGGGCATCCTGCTGGCGCCGGTCGGCGTGGGCATGGACGCCTTGGCGCCGCTCGTCAAGCGGGGCACGCCGGCGGTCGTGTTCGGACAAGGGCCGCCGGGGCTGCCGTTTCCCTCCGTCTCGCACGACGACATAGCCGGCGGCCGCTTGGCGGTGCGCCATCTGACCTCGCTCGGCCGCAAACGACTGGCCTTCCTGGGCGGGCCGTTGAGCCTGCCGCCGATCTCTAACCGTTTGCAGGGCGCCGCCGAGGTCGCCCAGGAGGCGCAGGCCGATCTGCGCGTCCTGCCCACCACGGACATGTCCTTCGCGGAGGGTTACCGGGTCGGGGCGGAGTTGACGGCCCGCGGGCCGCAGCACATGCCTGACGGCGTCCTGGCCGCCACCGACCTGCTGGCCCTTGGTTTCATCAAGGCCCTCCACATCGACGGCGCGGTGCGGATTCCGGAGCAGTTGGCCGTGATCGGCTACGGCGACATCTCCTTCGCCGCCAACTCTCTGCTGCCGCTCGCCTCCGTCCGTCAGCCCAACTCCGCCATCGCCGCCGCCGCCGTCAAACTCCTGCTCGATCAGTTCGACGGTCATAAGCCGGCCGGGCAGAGCCTGTTCCCACCCGAACTCGTCATCCGCGAGTCGGCCGCTCCCGGGCGGCCGATCCTGGACACCACCCATCAAGGAGGCTGATATGGAAAGGGTTTGTTTCAAACTGCAAGTGCGCCCGGAGCGCGTCGAGGATTACAAGCGCGCCCACGCGGCGGTGTGGCCGGAGATGCTGGCGGCGCTGCGCGACGCCGGCTGGGGCAACTATTCGATCTTCATTGACGCGGACGGCCTAGTCATCGGCTATTTCGAGACGGATTCGCTGGACCGGGCGCAGGCCAGGATGGCCGCCACCGAGGTGAACGCCCGCTGGCAGCAGGCGTCCCAGGGGATGTTCTTGGACTTGGAGGTTCCCGCCGACCAGGGTTTCGTCGTCCTCGAAGAGGTGTTCAACCTCGACGCCCAACTGGAACAAAGCGGACTGGGGGCCGACCATGCCTGATCCGCTCGCGCCGGTGGCGCTGCGCCAGCCCAAAGTCGGCTTGGTGGCCGGCGGCCTGGGCGCTTATTGGCCGCAATTCCCGGGCCTGCTGCCGGAGTTGACCCGTTGCAACGACTACGTTGTGCGGCGCTTCGAGGAGTTGGACTGCCAGGTGGTGAACGCCGGGTTCGTCTCGGACCCGCTAGAGGCCCAGCGCGCGGCTGAGGAGCTGCGGGTCGCGGGGGTCGATCTGGTGGTGTTCAACTTGACCACCTATCTGACCTCCAGCCAGGTGCTGCCGATTGCGCAGCAGGTGGACGCGCCGGTGCTGATCATCGATTTGCAGCCGACCAAGAAGATGGACCACGCCAATTTCGGCACCGGGGAATGGCTGGCCTATTGCGGCCAGTGCCCGCTGCCGGAGGTCTCCAACGTGTTCCGCCGCGCCGGCGTCGACTTCCGCTCGGTGACTGGTTATTTGGAGTCCGAACGGGCTTGGGGCCGGATCGAGCACTGGCTGCGGGCGGCGCGGGTGCGGGCGGTGCTGCGCCGCGCGCGGCACGGCCTGATGGGGCACCTGTATCCGGGCATGCTGGACGTGTCCACCGACATGACGCTGGTCTCGGCCCAGTTCGGCTCGCACGTCGAGGTCTTGGAGTTCGACGATCTGCGGGTGCGGGTGAACGCTGCCACCGCCGAGCAGGTGGCCCGGCGGGTCGCGGACGCGAAGGCGGTCTTCACCCTGGACGAGTCGGTGAATCCCGAGGACCTGGAGTGGGCCGCCAAAGTGTCGGTCGGTTTGGACGCGCTGGTCGCCGACTTTGGCTTGGACTCGTTGGCCTACTACCACCGGGGCTTGGAGGGCGAGCTGCACGAACGCCTGGGCGCCGGGATGATCTTGGGCGCGTCCCTGTGGACGGCCCGCGGCGTGCCGATGGCGGGGGAGTACGAGCTGCGAACCTCAGTGGCGCAACTGGTGGCGCAGGCGTTGGGCGCCGGCGGCTCTTTCACCGAGCTGCAAGCCCTGAATTTCGAGGACGGCGTGGTGGAGATGGGCCACGACGGCCCGGCCCACCTGGCGATCTCGGCCCGCCGCCCGCTGTTGCGCGGCCTGGGCGTCTATCACGGCAAACGCGGCTACGGAGTGTCGGTGGAGTTCGACGTCAAACACGGCCCGGTCACCCTGCTGTCGCTGGCCCAGGACCGCGGCGGCCACCTGGCCTTCGTCACCGCCCAAGGCGAGGTCGTCTCCGGCCCGCTCCTCGAAATCGGCAACACGACCTCGCGGGTCGACTTCGGGCGCGACCCGGGCGAATGGGTCGACGACTGGGCCGCCACGGGCACCGGCCACCACTGGGCGCTGTGCCTGGGCCACCAGGCGGACACCATCGAAGCCGCCGCCCAACTCCTCGGCATCGAACACCGCAAAGTCTGACGGGCGGCTCGCGTTAGACCGCCCGAGGGCGCCAAGGCCCTATTCTGGGTCTGCGTCCGGCGGCGGCCAGGTCAGGATGGCGACCAGTGAGGCCACACGTTGGAAGTCGCGCGCGTTGCGGGTCATCAGAGGGACGCCGTGCCGGTGGGCTTGCGCGGCGATGAAGGTGTCGGTGCGGCGGGCCTGGGCGGGGGCACCGGCGTGCATGGCGCGGGCAAGCGTCCCGTATGAGCGGCTCGACTCCTCGTCGAAAGGGAGCCAGTCGATGGCCGCGTCTAGGAATTCCAACCGCGCCCGCCGCCCGAAGCGCGCGTCTTCAGGCGCGACAGCGACCCCGAACTCAAGCTCAGCCCGGGACAGAATGCTCGCGGCGTAGCTCTCGGCCGGGTCAAGGCTGGACAGGTCCGCGTCCACCAGCACGCTCGTGTCTAGCAGAATCATTGGCCAACCTGTTCCCACGGGTCGGACAGCGACCGGTCGCTGTCGCGCAGCCGGTCTGTCTCTTCGCGCCACCGCCCGGCGTCCTGCGCGCTCACGGCTGGCGCTTCGCGCAAGGCGGCGCCGCTCACCCAGCGCCGCTTGACCTGGCCGAACGGAACGATCCGCGCGACCGGCCTGCCGTGCTTCGTCACGGTGGTGACCTCGCCCCGCTCGGCTCTGCCAATCAATTCGGAGAAATGCGTCTTGGCCTCGAAGGCCCCGATCTCAGTCGCCACGCCGACAGTCTAGCCTGTGACTGGTTGGACCTGCGCCTTGGCCGGGCGGCCAGGCCATGCCGGTCAGCGTCCCCCCGGCCCGCCGCCAGCGCTGGGTCCTGGCGATGCCGGCGGCGTCGACAGCGGCGGTGGGCCTCCCGCCGTCGGCGCGGGGCCCCGGCCCGATGACCGCGGCCGAGCCACCCTGGAGCGGAAGTCGACCAATGAGGCAGCGCATGAGGCGACGTGCAGCCCTCCGGGGTGGTCCTCAACGAGGGAACGCGCGTGGTCTGCCTGCCTGCAGCCAAGGCCCGCCGTCCCGAGGTACTGTGTCAGCATCGTTCAATTCAAACGTTTCGGCCACGGCCGTCGGCCCCCGCCGCCCGGTTGCCTGTGACAAGGAGGTCAACATTGGACAGCGTGTTCCGACGGCGCTCCGGGCGGGAGTAGCCCATGCGGCCCCAAGATCGAATCCAGGCGGTGCTCTGCCGCTCGAGCGCGGACCGGTTGCCGGTCGATCTGTGGTGCACCCCCGAGGTGTTGGACGCGCTGCGGGAACACACCGGCCTGGACGACGAACTGGCTGTCTACGACGCGCTGGGGCTGGACAAGATCGTCTGGGTGTTCCCAGGCTACGGCGGCCGTTACTTCGACCCGAACGACGCCGGCGAGACCACGCTCTGGGGCGTGCGCACCCGCCGGGTCAGGTCCGGACTCGCCACCTACGACGAGTATGTGGGCTTCCCCCTCGCCGGGATGGAAGAGGCGGCGCAGTTGGACGGCCATCCTTGGCCCGAGCCAGAGATGTTCGACTACGCGGCCTCGACGGCGCTGGCGGATCGCGCGCGTTGTCTGTGATCGGATGTTTCTTGCCGGGTTGATCGTTGGGAAGTTGCCACTGTCGGCTGG
>JAIROU010000070.1 GCA_031257375.1 Bifidobacteriaceae bacterium | reverse complement strand
CCAGGCGGGCCAGGCCCGAGACGTTGACGGCCCAGCACTCGCGTCGGCCGGCGGGGGTCTCGGCCCGGTCGGAGGCCGTGTAGGCGGCGGCGTTGATGACGGCGGCGACCCCGGACCAGTCGAACGCCTCCAGCCGGTCCGGCTCTAGGAAATCGAAGTCCGCCTGGGTCGCGCCGACCGCTCCGGGGACCTGCCGCATCAGCTCCAAACCCAACTGGCCGTCCGCCCCCACGATCACGGTCCGGTCCGGCGGCACCGGTCTGACCTGGGACAACGGCGGGTGGGCGCGGTCGGCCGGGCTGACCTCGGCCTGGCTGAGGGGGACCGGCCAGGCGATCCCCAGGGCCGGGTCGGCCAAGTTGACGTACACGTAAGAGGAGCGGGCGGACTCGCTCCAGTGCTCGTTGACCAGGTAGGAGTAGACCGTGCCGGCCTCGAGCGCCTGGTAGGCGTTGCCCACCCCGCGCGGCACGAACACCGCCGTGTCCGGCCCGACCTCCAAGGTCACCACCCGGCCGAAAGTGGTCGAACCGGCCCGCAGATCGACCCAGGCCGCGAACACCCGGCCGGCCGCCACCGAGACCAGCTTGTCCCACGGCTCGGCGTGGACGCCGCGCGTGGCGCCGCGGGCGGCGTTGTAAGACATGTTGTTCTGGACCGGGCCGAAATCGGGCAGGCCGAGCGCGGTCATTTTGGCCCGCTGCCAGTTCTCCTTGAACCAACCGCGCTTGTCCTCGTGGATCTGCAAATCGAGCACCAACAGGTCTTCGATGTCAGTCTTCCGGGCCTCCAACCGCCGCATGCACGCCTCCTGTCGAGTCCAAGCCGAGCCGACTAGAGCATAGCCGGGAGCCCGGCCGCCGGCCGAAGCCGTGCCATCATGGGTGGGTGCGCGGCATAATCCTGGCGGGAGGGTCCGGCACTCGGCTGCACCCGATCACCCTGGCCACCTCCAAGCAGTTGACCCCGGTTTACGACAAGCCGATGATCTATTACCCGCTTACCACGCTGATCGCGGCCGGCATCCGCGAAGTGTTGGTCATCACCGCCCCGCAGGACGCCGAGTCGTTCCGGCGGCTGCTCGGCGACGGGTCCGGGTTCGGCATTTCGATCAGCTACGCCGTCCAGCCCGAGCCGAAGGGCTTGGCCCAGGCCTTCACGATCGGGGCCGCCTTCATCGCCGACGATGCCGTCTGCCTGGTTTTGGGGGACAACATTTTCCACGGCCCGGGCCTGGGCGGGGAACTGGACCGGTTCGCCGGGCTGGACGGCGCCGCCGTCTTCGCCTACTGGGTGGCCAACCCCGGCGATTACGGGGTGGTCGAGTTCGGGCCGGATGGGATCGCCAAGTCGCTGGAGGAAAAGCCCGCCCGGCCGCGTTCGCACTACGCCGTGCCAGGGTTGTACTTCTACGATTCCGAGGTGGTCGAGATCGCCGCCGGGCTGACCCCCTCGGCCCGCGGCGAATACGAGATCACCGACGTGAACAAGCATTACCTGGAGCGCGGCAAATTGCGCGTCGAGGTCCTGCCGCGCGGGACCGCCTGGCTCGACACCGGCACCTTCCAGTCGCTGTCCGACGCCGCCAACTTCGTCCGCACCCTCCAGATGCGCCAGGGCATGCAGGTCGGCTGCCCGGAGGAGGCGGCTTGGCGGAACGGCTTTTTGTCCGATGCCGACCTCCTCGGCCGGGCGGAGACGTTCGCCAAGTCGGGGTACGGCGAATACCTGAAGATGCTGGTGGCCGAGGCCTGACGGCATCGGCGGCGCCCTGGCGCCCAACCCAACCCAACCCAACCCAACCCAACCCCTTGCGTCGGCCGCACATGGCGCCTGGCGCCGTGGCTGAGCGCTACTCAGTTTTCGCGCCGAGGCGCGCTGTTAGCCTGGGGCCGCACATGGCGCCTGGCGCCGTGGCTGAGTGCTACTCAGTTTTCGCGCCGGGGCGCGCTGTTAGCCTTGGGCCGCACGTGGCGCCTGGCGCCGTGGCTGAGCGCTACTCAGTTTTCGGGCGGGGGCGCGCTGTTAGCCTTGTCGGATGCGTTTACTGGTCACCGGCGGGGCCGGTTTCATCGGCTCGAACTTTGTCCACCAGGTGATGCGCGCGACCGAACACCAGGTCGTGGTGATCGACAAGCTGACTTACGCCGGCAACGCCGACTCCCTGGCCGGGCTGCCGGCCGACCGGCTGCGGCTGGTCCGGGCGGATGTCTGCGACGGAGGGGCGGTGGACGGACTGGTGGCCGAATGCGACGCGATTGTGCACTTCGCCGCCGAGTCCCACAACGACAACTCGATCGACGACCCGGCGCCCTTCGTCCAGACCAACCTGGTCGGGACGTTCCGGCTGCTGGAGGCGGCGCGGCGCCACGGCAAGCGTTTCCACCACGTCTCGACCGACGAGGTTTACGGCGACCTCGAACTGGACGACCCGTCCAAGTTCACGCCCGAGACCCCCTACAACCCGTCGAGCCCCTACAGCGCCTCGAAAGCCGGCTCGGACATGCTGGTCCGGGCCTGGGTGCGGACTTACGGCGTCCGGGCGACGATCTCGAACTGCTCCAACAATTACGGCCCCCGCCAGCACGTCGAGAAGTTCATCCCCCGCCAGATCACCAACCTGCTGGACGGGCGCCGGCCGAAGCTGTACGGGACGGGCGCCAACACCCGCGACTGGATCCATGTGGACGACCACAACTCGGCCGTGCTGGCCATCTTGGACCGGGGGCGGATCGGGCAGACCTACCTGATCGGGTCCGACGGCGAACTGTCCAACAAGCGGGTGGTCGAGTTGATCCTGACCGAGATGGGCCGCCCGGCGGACGAATACGACCTGGTCAAAGACCGGCCGGGCCACGACCTGCGCTACGCCATAGACGCCTCCAAGCTCCGCGATGAGCTCGACTGGCGACCGGCCTACCGGGACTTCCGGGCCGGGCTGCGCGCCACCATCGACTGGTACCGGAACAACGAATCATGGTGGCGCCCGGCCAAGCGGGAGGTGGAGGCGAGGTATCAAGCCAAACAGCAATAGCCCGAGTCTTTGGCCTTAGGCGAACCGGCGCGGGCGTTGCGCACACGGGACAGGGCCGGGCTGTGGGTAGCATTGACTTGCTTCGGCAAGCCGTCCGTTCTGATCGATGCCAAACCCAACCGGGCCGGGCCAATCAACCCCGACGGTCTTGCCGACCAAACCGCCGAACATGAAAGTGTCGATTTGAGCATGATTCTGGAAGCTTCATCCCCCAGAAGGGGGCATCTCGCCGGGGACGCCGGACGATGACGGTGCGGGAGGCTTGGCGCCTGGTGCGGCGCCGTTGGCAGGTGGCCGGTGCGGCGTTCTGCGTCGGCGTGGCGATC
Source organism: Bifidobacteriaceae bacterium (assembly GCA_031257375.1). GTDB lineage: Bacteria > Actinomycetota > Actinomycetes > Actinomycetales > WQXJ01 > JAIRTF01. The sequence continues at coordinate 1,428 of JAIROU010000070.1, read as the reverse complement.
GGGGCGCTGATTTCGTCGGTCTGGGGCGGGGAGGCGAGATCGGTCACGGCGACTGTGGTGGTCAGCATCTTTCGGGCCGATGGCGTCCCGGTGGATTCGGCGGCGATCTTGGACAACGCCATTGCGCTGGGGCTTTCTGACGCCGACTACGCGCAACTGAGTTCTGAGACCGACGGCGCCGCCTCGGCCGGAGAGCTCGAGAACGCGGTCTCCTTCAAACGAATCTCGGGCTTGGCGGTCGAGGCCACCGTCGCCCTGTCGAATCCAGAGCGGGGCCGGGTCGCGGTCGAGCGGGTAGTCGCGATGCTGGTCGAGAGCATACGCACGCTGGCCGCGGCGAGCGGCGCGAGCGTCGAAGTGACGGCGGAGAACTATCCCGAGGCGGCCGGCGCCGACCAGGCCCCCAGTTTGCTGCCCAGGATCGCGATGGGCTTCGTGTTCGGCCTCGGCCTGGGGGTCTTGGCCCTGGTCGTGGCGTACTACTGGCGGCCCGCCGTCCTTGGAGCAAACTCGGTCGCGAGCATCACCGATCTGCCGATCCTGGCCCGCGCCACGGCCGACGGCCGGCCGGGACCGGGCTTCGCCGGGGCGTCGGTGCTGGCCGCGAAGCTCAGCCTGCTGTCCCAGGCGGGCTCCGCCCAGTTGATCAGCCTGGTCTGCGCGTCGCCGGGGGAGGCGTTCAAGTTGGCCCGCTCGGGGATCGTCAAACGCCTGGCCGACGCGCTGGGGCCGGAGGCGCTGGTTGTGAGCGCCGAGGGGCGCTCGGGCAACGATGCTCTGTCAAGGTGGGATGACTTGGCCAGAATCGGCCCTCACAACCATGTTGTGGTCTCGCCGCAGTTGCAGCAGTCAGGGGCGGGGGCCGCGGAGTTGGCCGAACTGGCCAAAGCGCGCCCCATTGTGCTGGTCTCCGCGATGACGCCGCTGGCCCTGGGCGTCAGCGCCGCGGCCGGTTCGGCCGTGGTCGTGGCGTTCGCCGGGGAGACTTCGACCGTCGGTTTCGCGTCCGGACTGGAAGACATCCGCCAGGTCGGGTCGCCCGTCCACGGGGTTATCCTGGTCGAGCCCTGACCGGCTCCGGGCGGGTGGGGTCGCCGGTGGCGCCCTGGTTCAGGCCGGGGTCGGCGCGGGCCAGCAGTCCTGGCCGCGGCGGCGCGCGCCAGGACGGCTCAACAGGTGGCGGGTCAGCGCGCTGCGAACGGTTCTCGCCAATTCGACTCCGGGCGAATCAGGCGGGGGAGTGGGAGATGACCGAACCGGATCGGCGGCCGGATGGGCTGTTGCAATCGTCACGATCTATCACAACGCCGAAGACGACCGGTCTGTTCCCGCGCGGTCGCCGGCTCTCAGGTCGGTCGGCCGCCGGCCTGGTCGGCCAGGTCCTTGGGCGCCACCAGCGTGTACGAGTCGGTCAGCAACTCGCGCACC
>JAIROU010000015.1 GCA_031257375.1 Bifidobacteriaceae bacterium | reverse complement strand
GTCCTTTCGTCTCAAACTCGGGGACACACCCTCGGCAGGCGGACAGACTGGCGGACAGACTGGCGGCATCGTGAAAGCCTGGTCGCTAGGCCTTCTTGCGCGGACGGCGCTCGAGCGCGGCCGCCACGTCGGGGACGTAATGGTTCTCGACGTCGCGCGGCGGGCGGTAGTAGTTCTGGAGCGGCGGGCGCTCGGGGATGTCCAGGGGCTCGGGCTGCAGGTGTTCGTAGGGCACCGAAGACAGCAGGTGGGCGATCACGTTGATGCGGGAGCGCTTCTTGTCTTCCGACTCGACGGTGTACCAGGGCGAATTGACCGTGTCGGTGGCCAGGAACATGTCGTCCTTGGCCCGCGAGTACTCCTCCCAGCGGGTGATCGCCGCCATGTCCATGGGGCTCAGCTTCCAGCGCCTGAGCGGGTCCTTCATGCGGTCGTGGAAGCGCCGCTCCTGCTCCACGTCGCTGACCGAGAACCAGTACTTGCGCAGCATGATCCCGTCCTGGATGAGGAGGTCCTCGAGGACCGGGACCTGGCGGAGGAAGAGTTTGTACTGCTCCTGGGTGGCGAAGCCCATGACCCGCTCGACCCCGGCCCGGTTGTACCAGGAGCGGTCGAAGATCGTGATCTCCCCGGCCGAGGGCAGGTGCTCCACATAGCGTTGGAAATACCATTGCCCCTGCTCGCGCCGGGTCGGCTTGGGCAGGGCCGCGACTTGGCAGTAGCGCGGGTTGAGGTACTGGGTGATGCGGGCGATCGCGCTGCCCTTCCCGGCCGCGTCGCGCCCCTCGAAGATCACGACCAGCCGCCGGCCCTCGCGCCTGATCCACTCCTGCATGGTCACCAACTCGCCTTGGAGGCGGTAAAGCTCCTTCTCATAGGCCTTGGCGTCCAGTTTGAGCGGCTTTTGGGGGTGCGGATCGTGATTCGGGATCGCGGGGAGGCTCATGAGTAACAAGGGTAACCGCCGGGCCGCGGCCGCCGCAGTTCACGATGCCGCCGCCGCAGTTCACGATGCCGCCGCCTGTCACGATGCCGCCGCCGTCCGCCGGCCCGCGCCCGCCCGGTCTTCCGGCCGACACGTTGACGCTGTTAGCGAAAACACCCACCGATCGCCGGCTTCGATTCGGCGCCGAGGATCTTCACGAAATCTCTGAAAGTGCTGCTCACCGGCCATGTCCGCCCGGCTGCGCTGGGCCAACGCCCAGTTCGCCCGGTTTCCCGGCCGTCGCGCGGGACAATGTGTTCAACATCACAGGCCGCGAACTCTTGTCAAACTCGCAAGAATGTGTGAACCTATCAGGCGGAAGCAATCAACGGCGCGTCACACGCGCCCACAGCAGTTCAAACCCTAAGGAGTATTCGATGGATTGGCGCCATGCCGCCGCCTGCCTGGATGAGGACCCGGAGCTATTCTTCCCCGTGGGCAATACCGGGCCGGCGTTGCTGCAAATTGAGGAGGCCAAAGCCGTTTGCGCGCGCTGCGACGTCGCCCCTTCCTGCCTCGAGTGGGCGATTAACAACAACCAGGATTCTGGTGTTTGGGGCGGCCTGTCAGAAGATGAGCGACGTTCTCTCAAACGGCGCAATGCCCGAGCCCGCAGGGCGGCTTGACCTGGGTTTTCACACTGGAATCGGGCGATCGGCAAGGGGTGGCGAATAGGTCGGGCGGCGTTTCGGCGGACTCGGCCAAAGCTTGGCCACCGGCTTTCGCCTGACCGCGGGAATCGGCCGAAAACAGTCCGATTCCCGCGGTCGGACTGTCCGGCGGGAGCGCGCCGCCGCAAGGGCGTCGGCCGGTCGGCCGCTCGTCCGAATTGGGCCGCCGCCAGCGGCGGCCACCGGTTTTCCGCCCACCGCGAACGCCGCGAATGGGGCCTTATTCGCGGCCGCCAGGCGTCGGGCAAAAAGCTTTTGACAGCCCCGCATTCGGAATTGCGGCCGTCGGCGTAAAGATTTCGTAGCGTAGATTTGCTGTCGCATTGCCGACCCGTCGGCGGGCGCCGGCCGCGGCCCCGCCTCAACGCAGATTCGCCGTCACGATCGCCTTGGTGCCCCCGCCCGGCCGGGGCTGCCAGTCGATCGACCCCCGCAATTCCCCAGTCGCGAAAGTGCGCACGATCTGCGTGCCCAGCCCCTCGGCCGGCCCGCCCTGGCCGGGCGCCGGCATGCCGACCCCGTTGTCAGCGATCACAACCGTCAGCGCGTCGCCGTCGCGCCGGGCCTTGATCCAGACGGTGCCTCCCCCGGCCGGCGCCAAACCATGCTCAACGGCATTGGTGACCAACTCGGTCAACACAATCGCCAAGACGGTCGCGTCATCGCCGGGAACGTCCCCAAAACTCCCCTCCTGAACTGTGCGGACGGGAATGCCGGTCGAAGCGGCATCGGCGGCCAAACGCAAGGTCCGCCCGAAAACCGAGTCGAAGTCGACGCTCTGGGCGATCGTCTGCGAGAGCGTCTCGTGGACGGTTGCGATGGTCGAAACCCGCCTAATCGCGTCGCCCAAAGCGGTCTTGACCTCCGGGTTTGAGGACCGGCGGGCCTGCATCCGAAGCAGCGCCGAGACCTCCTGGAGGTTGTTCTTGACCCGGTGGTGGATCTCGCGGATGGTGGCGTCTTTGGTCATCAGTTCGATCTCGGAGCGCCTCAGGTCGGTGACGTCGCGGCTGAGCACCAGCGCGCCGGTGCGGGCGCCGCGGTTGGTCAGCGGGATCGAGCGCAGCACCATCGCCACCCCGCCCAGTTCGATCTCCGAGATCCACGGCGCCCGGCCCATCGCCACCACCGGCAGGGTCTCATCGATGTGGCCCGATTCGCGCAGGCACTCGGTCAGGACCTCGACCAGCAGCGCCCCGCCCAGGTCGGCGATCACCCCGGCGCGGTGGAAGGCCGAGAGCGTGTTGGGCGAGGCGAACAAAACCTGCCCCTGCGTGTTGAGGCGGATCACGCCGTCGCCCACCCTGGGCATGTGCCGGGCCGAGCCGGTCGGCGCCGAGGCCGAGGGGAACTCGCCCCGGCTGATCATGCCGATCAACTCGTCGGCCATCTCGACGTAATTGGTCTCCAGCCGCGACGGGTTGCGGAGCACGCCGATGTTCCCGTGGCGGGTCATCACCGCCACCGCCCGGCCCTTGCGAACCACCGGCACGGCCTCTTCGCGGACCCCGAACGAGCCGTGCCAGCGCGGGTCGTGATGGCGCCGGATCACGCCGCTGGCCATGACCTCGCGAAAGTCGGCCTGCTGGGCGGCCCCGGCCGCCACGCCGACCAAGTCCTCGTGATAAATGGTCGCGCCGGTGCCCGGCCGGCACAGCGCCGCCGCCACGAACGAGCCGGTGGTGGTCGGCAGCCAAACCACCAGGTCGGCGAAGGCCAGGTCGGCCACCGCTTGCCAGTCCGCGATCAGGCGCCTGATCCAGTCTTGGTCCTCGCGGCTGAGATCGGACATGCGCTCGGCGATGGAGGCGAATGAAGGCACCATCAGATACTAATGTTGGGGCATGCGTTTCGCCGCCCACTACGACTACCCGTCCCCGCCCGCGCAGGTGGCGGCGCTGTTGCAGAACCGCGACTACCTGGTGGCGGCCGCCCGCGCGGCCGGCGCCGAGTCCAGCCAGGTGGAGGTCAAGCCCGGCGCGGACGGCAGTTTGACGGTCACAATCCGGTGGACGATGCCGTCAACCGGACTCCCAGCCCCGACCCGCGCGGCGGCGCCGCAGGGTTTGGAGGTCCGTCTAGCCCTGGTCTGGGAACGGCCGGCGGCCGGGCGCGACCGCCAGGCCACCATGGCCGGTCAGATCGCCGGGGCGGGCGTCCACCTGTCCGGCCTGAGCCGCCTCAGACCGGTTGGCGAGGGCAGCCGCCTGGAGGTCTCGGGCGAGGTCAAGGCTCAATTGCCGCTGATCGGCCGGGCGATCGAGGAGGCGGCGGCCCCGGCCATCGTCAAGGTCCTGGACGCCCAGCACCAGGTCGCCCTCGACTGGCTGGCCGGACGGGGCTAAGAGCCTGTTTCTAAACCCCGCACCGGCTGCGGCGCACCGGTCGCGGCGCCCCGCCGCG
>JAIROU010000463.1 GCA_031257375.1 Bifidobacteriaceae bacterium | reverse complement strand
GTGCCCTCGCCGCCCTCGGTCAAATTGACGATCGCCTCGCACACGCCCATCACCACCGCGATCAAACGCGGGTCGGCCTCGCGCAAAGGCGGGACGCGATCCTCCTTGGCGCAGTTGGCGTTGTGCTCGGCGATGGCCAACTGGGTGACCTTCAAACCGACGCCAAGGCGCTGCGGCTTGGCCAAGGCGTCTTTCACGTCGGCCAGATGGGCGACAATCGCCGCCTCGGCCGCCTCGCGCGGACCCGCGCCGACCAGCGCGACCTGGTTGGCCGTCAAATGGCCGGCCACATGGGACAGCGCGTTGGACCAAACCTGGGCGGCGTCGACCACGGCGGACGCGACGACGCCCGACAGCAAGTCAAGTTCGGGGGTGGTCATGGACGCAGCCCCTTCCGCGAGCATCGCGCCGCCCACAGCAGCACATGGGTGTCGAGATTGGCCAAGTTGGCGGTCGGCTCGTTGAGCATCAGATCGTTCGCCACCTGCTCGCACAAGGCGGACAAGACTTTGGGATCGTGGGGGTAGCCGTCGTCCAAGACCGCCAAAGTGAACCCCGGATGCCTGCGTCCCGCGACGTGGGAGGACTTTTGGGAGCGCCTCAGATTGGCCTCCATCCTCGCCACAGTCGGCTGGTGGCGCGGCGGGATCGCGACCAGGCGGCCTTTCGGGAAAGGCCGGACCTGGTTCACGCTCCAGCACATGGCCGCGGCCGGGGTCGGCTGCCAAGTCGAGGCGGGCGAGCCGAGGACGGTCACGGCGCGAGCCCGCGAGCCGCGGTCCTCGCCCAAGCGCCGGCGGACCTCGCGCTCGGCCCCGGTCATGTGGTCCCACCACAATTGGAACGTGATCTCGTCGAACTGCGCGATGGTCAGCTCGCCGTCGATCTCGACCAGCTCTTGCTCAGTTTGAACCGACTCGGTGAAGGCTTGGTGGATCACGCCCATGCGCCGCTCCGAGCCGAGATACTCCAAAGCGACCACCTGGGACGGCTGGGCGGCGTTGAAATGCGGCTCCCACCAGTCGCGGTCAAGGTCGGACACGTCAAACGGCATAGCCATCCACCTCCGGCGCCTGGGGCAGCGAGTCGTAGATTTGGATGTCGTGGTCGTGGTTGCCGGGCCAGACCACGTTGACGGCGATCTCCAACAGCCGCAGGCGGTTGTTGTCGCCATCCCAGCCGCGCCCGCTGACCACCTCGACCCAGCCGTTTTTCGAAAACCACTCGACCTTGGTGAACCGGGAATGCCGGGCGGTCTCGGTGACGACGCGCCACGAGGTGTGCTCTCCCTGGCGCAAATACAACTGGGTCGCGTCCTGCGAGCCCAACTCGGCCAACTTGTATATGGCGATCATGGTCGCCTCCTTTCCATCGCCCAGCGGACGCGGCGCTCGACGAACGCGCCGTCAGGGCGGATCTCATCGTGTTTGGGTCGGTGCGGGATGTGGTGGGCGAACGCCTGGACCACCAAGCCCAACCGGTCGTCGGCGCTGATGTCGGAGTCGGGCGCGAACTGGCGGCGCCGCTCGACATGGCGGTCCAGCAACTCCAGCGCCGCGCAGATGAAGGCGAACTCCCGCTTGGAATGGTCGCCGCCCCAGTTGGACACATCGCGCCCGGCGATGTGCCTCAACTGGGCGTCAGCCCTCAGCAAGACCGCCAAATTGGCCAGATCCAGATCGGGCAAAGTGGTCGCGCCGTATTCGCGCGCCGCCCCGCCCCGCCCGGCCGACGGGGCCGGGCGAAGCGAAGACTCCAAGCCCGACCAGATTCGCTGCCAGTCGGCGTCGGCGCCCCCGCCAAAACCGGCCTCGGCCTGGCGGCCGGTGAAAGCGCAAAACTGGTGCAGCAGGATCTCCCAGTGGTCGTCCGGCGCTCTCAACTTGACCTGGTTGAAGGTGTCCAGCTCGACCTCGGGCGGCAGCGGCATCACCAGATGCGCGCCCCGCCCCGACATCGACACCTCGCGGTAAAGCGCGGGCAGGCGCTCAAGGGCGCGGCGGGCGCGCGGGCCGCAGCCGGGATCGATGTCCACCACGGCCAGCCGGTCAAGCTGGGCGTCCAAGAAGAACGTCAGATTGCCCAGCCCCGCGACGCCCAGGGCTGACAGGATCTCCAACACCTCGCGGGCTGGGACCAGGCATCTGGCGTCGCGGAACCGCGCCCCCGCCACCCGATGCCCGTCGCGCAGCGCAACCATGTCGATGGGCCGCTTCGACGGGTCGGAGAACGTCCATCTCGGCAACGCCGCCAAAGGCTTGAACACCGGGTGGTCCAACATCGCCGACAAATCGCCCGCGCCCATCAGGCCACCCCCTCATCCGGGCGGTCCATCAAGCCCGGCTCAAATGTTGGTCGGATAGAAGCCGAGCTTGTCTTCAGCCGCCGAGCCGAACGCGGCCGAACCCTCGGCCCCAAACCCTGCGTCTTCGGCCTCAAGCCCTGCGTCCTCGGCCGCGTCATCGGCGGTCGCGTCCAAGATGGCCGAGTCCGCGCCATCACCGGCCCGCCCGGCGGGCGGGTCGTAGCGCTCGGCCAGAATCTTGAACGCCTCGTCGATGCCGGAGGCCTCGCCCGAGGTTTGCAGCGCGACCAACTCCAGCAGCACCTCGCGGCCGATCGCGTCGGTGTCGATCGCCTCGTCAATCTTGCGGTGTATTTCCCGGATGCGCGCGGCCAGGGCGGCGCGCTTGTCGGCCAGCGCCTTCAAGCGCCCAGCCTGGCGCTCGGTCAGCTTGCGCCGAACGTCTTTGACGGCAAGCGCTGTGACGGTCTGAAGGTCAAATGTCGTTTTCATGGTGTCTTCCTGTTGAGTCGGAACTTCGGCCACAACCTCAACGAACGAGGGCCGAACCACCATTGCTCTGTCTCGCGCGCCAGCGCCTCGCCCACCTGGCCCCAGCGCCGCGCGCGGGGCGAGTGATCCAAAACCGCCTGTACGTTGAAGACGCATGGCACAACGCATCCTGACCCGCCAAGTGGGCGACGCCTTCGAACCGATCGAAGCGCCAGACGTTCTGACCACCGTGGGGTGGCCCGTCACTTTCGCGGCCGAAACCTACCCCGACGACGCGCAGTGGCTGATCGACCACGGGCACTACCTCCCGGAGGCCGCGACCGCCGACGGCGAAACCTGGGGCTGCAAATGGAGGCTCCAAGACGGGGCGACCGACCACCACCACAACCGGTTGACCGCCCACGCGGTAGCCGCCATCTGGCGCGAGGCCGACCTTCAAACCAAATTTGAATCAACCAAAACCCTGCTGCGCGACCAACAGCTTTACGCCGAGGCGCGCGGCCTGCCGGCGGTCGCGGACCCGGCGGGGAATCCAGGGCCAAAACTGGAAGCAGACCCGGACCAGGCGGGGCGGGGGAGCGCCAGCGGCTCGGAGCAAACTGGGGAACACGTCTCCAGCGGCTCGGAGCAAACCTAGGAACACGTCTCCAGTGGCTCGGAGCAAATCTAGGAACATGTCTCTTATGCTCTTACCGCCCCAAAACCCCGAACCGGCCCCGAACCAACCCCGCCCCGACCGTCGGACCCAGGCGTGTCAGCGTCTCACCTGCGCAAACGCATTGCCGTGACCACGCCCCAAAACACCGTGTCCACAGTGTGACCACGCATCAGCAAAACACCTGGCCAGGCGCTGACACAAGACTCTGAACCGACCATCCGGCCCGACCCCGCCGAGGAACACCGAACCAACCATCAAACCAAGGCTGCGCGGCTGCCGGTTTGGCCCGAGATTCCACCAACGCTCTGTGCCGCGCCGCCAGGCGCCCGCCGGGCCGTCCCAAGCGCGCCCAGGCCCGGCGTGGAGCCAAAATTCTGGAACGAAAAACACCGCCCCGCCGTCTGGCGGGGCGGTCGGTTCGCGCCCAGGTTTCCGGCCGGGTACCGCCCCACTGCCCGGCGCGACGCGACGAGGGCCAAGTCGTTCACCCGCGGGCCGGCGAGACCCGCATCTTTCTTCAGCAGAGCGAGCAGTCGCCCCCATCGTCTCGGGCAAAAGCGAACCCGCCCTTCGCGCCGGATATACGCAGGGGGCGGGTTCCAACAAGACCGCAGCCGTGGCGTCGGCCGCGGTCTCAACTAGCGGCCTTGGCTACGGCCTCGGCCTCGGCCGCTGCCCAATCAGCCAACCACGCTTCGTCGCCTGCCATTTGCTCTGCCATTTCATAGAGCTCGTTGATGAACGTCACGGACCACAATGTCCAATGCATGGAGCGCGTGGCCAGCTCGATGACATCATCGAACAGAGCGTCATCGATCGTCTCGCCAATCAACACATTGTGGAGCCGCGCGTCAAGCGCCCTGACCGCCTGACGCAAGTCGTCTGCGCAGCGAATATCGTCCATGATTCTCTCCTTCACTCACAATCGGATCACCGCGAGTCGCGGCGACAGTTTCGCAAAAGTTCTGTCAGAGCCGTCAGGCTTCGAGCGCGCCCAGGCCCGGCGTGGAGGCAAATTCTGGAGCGAAAAACACCGCCCCGCCATCTGGCGGGGCGGTCGGTTCGCGGCCAGGTTTCCGACCGGGTTTCGCCCCACCGTCCGGCAGGGCGCTGCGAGGGTTTCCCCGGCTGCCAAGTCGCTCACCCGCGGGCCTTGCCGGCTCGCATCTTTCTTCGATAGAGCGGGCAGTCGCGCCCATCGCCTCAGGCTGCGCCGAGTATCCGCAAAGGTCGGCCGAACTGCATTTCTTGGTCTGCCCAGTTGTCCGCCTCCATCCGGAGGTTTGCGAGCAACGTTTTGCACACAGGCAACCAACCAGTCGCATGCGTGGCCAGCTCGACGACATCATCAAGCAGGGTGTCAGCGTCCGCCCCGCCAATCAACACATTGACGATCTGCGCGTCAAGCGCCCTGACCGCCTGACGCAAGTCGGCTGCGCAGCAGATCTCATTCATGATTTCTCCTTCATTCGCAATCGGGCCACCGCGAGCCGCGGCGACAGTTTCACAAAAGTTCTGTTAGAGCCGTCAGGCTCCGAACGCGCCCAGGCCTGGCGTGGAACTAGATTCTTCGACACGGCAACCCCCGGCGGCGTCAGCCGCAGGGGGTTCGCAGCGAGAATCTCAGCCGAAGAGGGGGCCGAGAATTTTGAGCCAGCCGAAGCCCAAATGGGCGATCTGGCCAAAACGCAGGCCGAGGTCTTGGCCGGCCACCTC
>JAIROU010000462.1 GCA_031257375.1 Bifidobacteriaceae bacterium | reverse complement strand
TGGTGATGTACGCCGGTCACCAGATGGAGACCGGGCCGATCTCGTCGCTGTTCACCCGCCCGGCCCACCCCTACACCGCCGGCCTGCTCCGGTCATCGCCCACGGCCGAAGAATCAAGCCGGCGGCTCAGTTCCATACCGGGCAAGGCGCCGAGCCTGCTGGCCGTGCCAGCCGGGTGCGCCTTCGCGCCCCGCTGCGCCGACGCCACGCCCGAGTGCTTCACTTCGAGGCCGCTAGAACGGGTCTACGACGACGGTGTCGTGGTCAACTGCTGGCTGCGCCGCGACCCGCGCGTGCCCGAGTCGGTGCACGAAGTCGACGCCTTTGTCACCGCCATGCAGGCCGACGGTTCCCGCTCCCAGGTGGGCGGGCCGTCCCGGCACGCCCCCGACGCGCCGGTGGTCAATGTGACCGATATGTGCCTGTCTTTCCGGCCGCACTCGCGCCGCCCGGTCCACGTGTTGAAGGGCATCAGCCTGACGATGGCCTCCGGCGACGCCCTCGGCCTGGTGGGGGAGTCGGGTTGCGGCAAGACAACCCTGGCCCGGGCCATCGCCGGGCTGATCCCCTTCACTTCCGGCTCCATCCAGTTCCTTGGCCGCGACATCGCCAACCTGACCGCCCCCGAGTGGCGGGAAATGCGCCAGCATGTGCAAATGGTGTTTCAGGACCCCTACGGTTCGCTCAACCCCCGCCGGCGGGTTGGCGCGATCATCGGCGAGCCCTTGCGCATCCAGAAGGGCGCCCGCGGTCATGAGCTCAAGGCCGCCGTCCAACAGCTGATGGAACTGGTCGGACTGGACCCGGAGCATTACAACCGCTACCCGTCGGAGTTCTCCGGCGGCCAGCGTCAGCGCATTGGGATAGCCCGGGCGCTGGCCCTCGACCCGCAGTTGGTGATCTTCGACGAACCGGTCTCGGCCTTGGACGTGTCTATTCAGGCGCAGATCCTGAACCTGATCAAGGACCTGCAGGACGCCTTCGGCTACACCTACCTGTTCATTTCACATGATCTGGCCGTGGTGCGCCACGTTTGCGACCGGATAGCGGTCATGGACGGCGGCGAGATTGTCGAGTTGGCCGCCACGGAGACCATCTTCACCGCGCCTCAGGCCGACTTCACCAAGAAGCTGCTTGAAGCCTCGGTGTTCGATCAGCCGGTCGCGGCTGGTTCGGGGCGGACCTTGGTGGCCGAGCGCCCCGGGCCTGGGCTGGTGGCGGACGGCTGGGAGAAGCGATGACCCTCCCCCCTGAGATCGGCGCCGAGGTGGCCTTGGACGCCGCCGCGACCGGTGAGGCCGGGATTGCCCAGTTGAACTCTTGGCAGCATATGTGGCGGCGGCTGCGGGCGGACCGGGCCGCCATGGCGGCCATCGTCTTCATTGTGCTGGTGGGGTTGCTGGCCTTGCTGGCGCCCGTCATCGCCCACCTGGCCGGGCACGGCTTCTCGCAGCAGTTCCGCGACACCGGCATGACCCCGGACGGGCTCCCGGTGGGTCCCGATTCGACCTTCTGGATGGGCACGGACCAACTCGGCCGGGACGTCTTTGTGCGCCTGGCCTACGGAGCGCAAGTGTCGCTGCTCGTCGGTGTGGTGGCGTCGCTGATCGCGGCGATTATCGGGGTGACGGTCGGCGTGGTGGCCGGGTACTTCGGCGGCTGGGCCGATGCCGTGTTGTCGCGGGTGACGGATTTCGTCATGAGCATTCCCTTCTTGCTGTGCGCGCTGGCGTTGGTGTCAGTTTTCGGCGCCAGTGTGGGGCTGTGCCTGTTCGTGGTGGTGTTCTTTTCCTGGGCTGTGACGGGCCGGGTGATCCGGGCGCAGGTTCGGGCGCTGAAAGAGCGAGAATTCGTCGAGGCCTCACGGTCGCTGGGAGCGTCGACTTTCTCCATTGTTTTCAAGGACATCTTGCCCAACCTGGCCGAGCCAATCATTGTGTACACCACCCAAATGATTCCCAGTGCCATAGTTTTCGAGGCGACTCTGTCCTTCCTGGGCATGGGCATTGTGCCGCCCCAGCCCAGTTGGGGCGGCATGTTGTCCGACGCCGCCACCAACTCCACGTACATGATCGCCCCTTGGATGGTGTTCGCCCCCGGTTCCATGCTGTTGCTGACCACGCTGGCCTTCAACATTCTGGGGGACGGTTTGCGCGACGCCCTTGACCCGAAGGCCTCCCGGCGCCTGTTCGGGCGCAAACGGCGGCGGGCGGGCCGAGGCGGGCAGACGGCATCGGCGGCCGCCCGGAAGGCCCGGTCGGCGGGCGCGGGCCGCCCGGCCGAAACCGGCCGACCGGTCGGCGCTGGAGGTGGCGCCGGTGATTAAGTCGCTGGCCAAACGGCTGCTCTACGCGGTGATCGTCCTGTTTGTGCTGTCCATGTTCGTGTTCGTGCTTTTCTATGTGGCGCCCGGCGACCCGGCCCGGCTGATCGCGGGCGAGAAGGCCACTCCGGAGATCTTGGCCCAGGTGCGGCAGAATCTGGGCCTGGACCGGCCCCTGCCGGAGCAATACCTGCGGTTCCTGGGCAACGCCTTCACCGGTGATTTCGGCTTTTCCTACCGCAACCAGGTGCCGGTGTTGACGCTAATCGCCGGGCGCATCCCGGCCACCTTCTCATTGGTGTTCGGGGCCGTGTTCCTTTGGCTTTGCATCGGCATTCCCCTGGGAATCCTCTCCGCGCGCAACCCGGGCTCCTGGAAGGACCGCTTCGCCCAGGTGATCGCGCTGATCGGCATCAGTTTCCCAACCTTTGTGCTGGGCATGATGCTGCTGTACACGCTGTACTTCCTGCCCAAGCAGAACGGTTTCACCCTGTTCCCGGCTTCGGGCTATGCGGAGCTGGGCAAAGGCTTCTTCGAGTGGTTCACGCACCTGGTCTTGCCGTGGTTCACCCTGGCGTTGGTCACGGCCGCGCTCTACCAGCGCCTCACCAGGGCCCAACTGCTGGATGTGCTGGGCGAGGACTATATTCGGACCGCCCGGGCCAAGGGTCTGTCCGAACGCAAAGTGGTCTACAAGCACGGGATGCGGGCGACGCTGACGGTGCTGACAACTCAGCTGGGCGCCGACATCGGCTACCTGTTGGGCGGGGCGATCGTGATCGAGCAGGTCTTCGGCCTGCAAGGGGTGGGCGCTCTGGCCGTCAAAGCGGTCACGGTCCAGGACCGCCCGGTGGTGATAGGCGTGGTGCTGCTGGGCGGGTTCTTCATCGTCACGATGAACCTGATCGTCGACTTTGCGCATGTGGCCCTCGAGCCGCGCCTCAGGACCAAGTGACTCGGCCCATGGCAAACCGCTGGCGGCCGCCAAGATGGGAGTTTGGATGAGCGGCTATTTGGTGCCCGGCTACCACGTCAGCGACCACTCGGCGCCGGTCCCACTGGACTGGTCCGACCCGGATTCGCCCACCATCGAACTGTTCTTCCGCGAGATCACCGCCCCGGGCCGCGAGGGCGACGACCTGCCATTGCTGCTGTACCTCCAGGGCGGGCCCGGCGGCCAGGGCATCCGCCCGCTGCCGGGTGAGGATTGGCTGCCCGAGGCGGTGGCCCACTACCGGGTGGTGATGCCCGATCAGCGCGGCACGGGCCGGTCGGCGCCCATCGACGGCGCGGTGATCGCCGGTGTCGGCCAAGGCCAGGGCCAGGGCGAGGCCGCGGCGGCGTTCCTGAGCCATTTCCTGGCCGATTCGATCATCAATGACTTCGAGCACCTGCGGCGGCGGCACTATGGCGGGCGACGTTGGTTCACCCTGGGCCAGAGTTACGGCGGCTTCCTGACCTTGGTCTACCTCAGCCATTTCCCCGAGGCCCTGCTCGGCTGCCTGGTGGCCGGCGGGATTCCGGGCTTGCCGCCCGCGGCGGAGGAGGTCTACCGGCGCACCTACCCGCGCGCCAAGGCCAAGACCGAGCAGTTCTACGCCCGTTACCCGCCCGATGAGCCGCTGGTCGGCCAGATCGCCGACCTGTTGACGGCGACGGCCGTCCACCTGCCGGACGGCGACCGGCTAACCGTGCCGCGTTTGCAGTCTTTGGGGCTCGACCTGGGGACCAAAGCCGGCGCCCACCGGCTGCATTGGCTGCTGGACACCGCCCTGATCAAGCCGGACCGCCTGTCGCAGGCCTTCTTGTACGAGGTGAACCAGCGCACCGCTTTTGCGGCCAATCCGCTGTTCTGGACCCTCCAGGAGTTCATCTACGGCTGCGGCGACAACGGGCCGATCAATTGGGCGGCTCACCGCGAGTTGGCCCGCCACCCCGAATTCGCGGCCACCGCCCGCCCGCTGTTGTTCACCGGCGAGATGGCCTTGCCGTGGATGTTCGACCAGGTGAGATGCCTGCGCCCGTTCAAGTCGGCCGTGGAGAGGTTGATGCGCCGGGAAAGCTGGCCCGAGCTGTACCGCCCGGCCGTGCTGGCCGCCAACGAGGTGCCGCTGCAGGCCGTGGTCTATTTCGATGATCTCTACGTCGACGCCGACCTGCAACTGGGCGCCCTGGCGGGGGTGGGCAACTCCCACGCCTGGGTCACCAACGAATACGAACACGACGGCATCCACAGTTCCGGAGTGTTCACCAGATTGCGCGAACTGCTCGCCGAACGCGGCGGCGGTTTGACGTGAGGACCGCCTTGACCTGGGCGTTAAGACAAGACAGGGGTTGATATGTCCAAGCCGACCGAGTTTGGGACAACGTCCGGCGCCGCCGTCCCCGGGGCGCCTGGCGCGGCCGCCGGTACCGCCGGTACCGCCGCTGCCGCCAGTGCCGTCCCGACCGCCGGGGCCGCCAGCGCCGCCGATGCCGCCGATGCCGCCAGCGCCGTCCCAGCCGCCGGGGCCGCCGGTATCGGGGCCGACGCCGCCGATGCCGTCGCCTCCGTCCCAGCGCCCGCGGCGACGGCATCGGCCGACGCCACCCCCAGTGCGGGGCCGCCGCGCCGCCTGCCCCCCCATTCTGGTGAACCGGCGCCGAAACTGGCCGAGGTGCCGGCGTTTGTCCAGATGATCGGCCACGGCTGGGCCGAGGTGGCCGCGCCCGCGCCGGTGGCGCCGGGCGCGGCGGCAGCGGCCGGGCGCCACCGCCAGGCCCTGTCCGAGGCGATTGGGCAACGCGATGTGGTGGTGTTCGCCGGGCACGCCCCAATCCGGCTCAACGACTGCTACTACGAGTTCCGGGCCGATTCGAACTTCGTCTGGTTGACCGGGGCCGGGCTGGAATTCGCGGCGTTGGTGTTGCGGGCGAACGGCACGGGCCACGACGCGACCGTGTTCGTGCCCCCCGCGGCCAAACCGGGCAACCCGAAGTTCTTCTCCGACGCCGCCTACGGGGAACTCTGGGTTGGGCCGAGCCCAACGCCGGCCGCCTGGGCGGAGGCGCTCGGGCTGCCGGTCAAGGACATCGGGGATCTCGAAGCCGAACTGGGGCACCTGTCAACACCTTTGGCCAGTGGGACCGTTCTGACCGGCGAATTGGCCGATCACCACCTGGAGGCCTCAGCCGAGCTGGACGGTGTCTTGGCCTATCTGCGCATGTTCAAGGACGAATGGGAGATCGCTCAGCTCCGCGAAGCGGTGGCCGCCACGGTGGGCGGCTTCGCGGCGGTGGCGGCCGCTATTGAACAGGCGATCGGACTGCCGCGCGGCGAGCGCTACCTGCAGGGCACTTTCGATCGGCACGCCCGCACCTACGGCAATGGCCCCGGTTATGCCTCAATCGTGGGGGGTGGGGCGCACGGCCCGATTCTGCACTGGGTCCGCTGTGACGGCGAGGTCTTGGCGGACGCGCCCTTGCTGTTGGACATGGGAGTCGAAGCGCACAGCTTGTACACGGCTGATGTCACGCGGACGCTCCCGCCATCTGGCACGTTTTCGCCGGCCGCCCGCCAGGTCCACGACCTGGTCGAGAAATCCCACCGGGCGGGTTTGGCCGCCGCCACCAACGGCGCCCATTACCTGGATTTCCATTACGCCTCCCTCGAGGTGATCGCCCAGGGCCTCCACGACTGGGGACTCCTGGGTGTCTCAGTGGATGAGGCTCTCGCCCCGCAAGGGCAGCAACACCGCCGCTACATTGTTTGCGGCATCGGTCATCATCTGGGGTTGGACGTCCACGACTGCGCCCGCGCCAAGCCCGAACACTACAATGGCGCCAACCTGGCTCCGGGCATGGTCTTCACGGTTGAGCCCGGGCTCTATTTCCACTCCAACGATCTGACTGTGCCTCCGGAACTGCGGGGCATTGGCGTGCGCATCGAGGACGACGTCCACATCCGGCCGGACGGCTCCCAGGAGATCCTCTCGGCCGCTCTGCCGATCTCGGCCGCGGGCCTGGAGGACTGGACCCGCGCCCACCGGCGCTGACCGCCGGGCGGCGCCGTCAGATCGACTGCTCGGTGCGGGCGATGATTTCGTCCTGAAGCGCCCTGTCAAGGTTGTTGAAGTAGTCGGAGTAACCGGCCACCCGCACAATCAAGTCGGAGTACTGGTCCGGGTGGGCCTGGGCTTCGACCAGTGTGGCCCGGTCCACCACGTTGAATTGAATGTGATGCCCGTCCATGGCGAAGTAGGTGCGGATCAGAGCGGCGACCGCCGCGAGACCCTTTTCTCCGGCTATCACCGACGGTGTGAACTTCTGGTTGAGCAACGCCCCGCCGGTCTTGAGCTGGTCGATCTTGGCGGCCGACTTGATCACCGCTGTCGGGCCTTTCCGGTCGGCGCCCTTCTCGGGCGAGATCCCGTCGGGCAACGGAACGGCCTTGTGGCGGCCATTCGGGGAGGCCTCCATGACTTGACCGAAGTAGACGTGGCAAGTTGTCGGCAGGAACTCGACAATGGTCGTGGCGCCTTTGGGGGTGGGCCGCCCGGCGATCACGGCCTGAAGCGTCTGGGCCACGGCCTGGACTATCGCGTCGGCGTAGTCGTCATCGTTGCCGTACTTGGGCGTGTCGTTGAAGACCAGGTCGAAGACCTCGTCGTAACCGGCGAAGTCCCGCTCGCAGGCCTCGAGCAGCCGGTCCATCGCCAACCTGGCGTCCTCGAAGACGTGCTTCTTGATCACCGCCAAGGAATCGGCGATCGTGGCAATGCCGACGCACTGGATGTAACTGGTGTTGTACCTGGCCCCGCCGCAGTTGTAGTCCAAGCCCGTGGCGATGCAGTCGTCGGTGATGACCGAGAGCAACGGCACCGGCATCGTATCCATGAACAGACGCTCGATCAGGTTGTTACCGGCCACCTTCACGTCCACGACGTAACGCAACTGATGCTGGAACGCCTGGTAAAGCTGGTCGTAAGAGGTGAACTCACGCGGATCGCCAAGGTCAAGCCCGACCTGCCGGCCGGTGTAGCGGTCGAAGCCCCGGTTCAGGACCAGCTCTAGGACCTTGGGAACGTTGAGGTAACCGGTCAGGACGTAGGCCTCCTTGCCGGCGGCGCCGGTCTCGACGCAGCCGGAGGCGATCCCAGATTCGCGCGCGTCGTCCAAGGTCTTGCCCATGTTCATCAGCTCGGCCAGGATCGCCTCCGAATTGTAGAAGGCGGGCTGGCCCCAGCCCTTGCGGGAAATCTTGATGGCCTCCCGAAGAAAGTGCTCAGGGCTCTTGCGCGAGATTTGCACATTGGAGCTGGGCTGGAGCAGCTTCAGCTCGTCCATCACCTCCAAAATGAGGTAGCTGACGTCGGAAACGCCGCAAGTGCCGTCCGGGCGCAAGGCGCCCGTGTTGATATTGCAAAAGTCGGTGTAGGTGGCGCTCTCTTTGAGCGTGATTCCGACCTTCGGCGGGGCCGGCTGGTTGTTGAACTTGATCCAGAGGCATTCGAGGTATTCCCGTGCGAGTTCCCGGCTGAGGGTCCCCGCGGCGAGTTCGCGGAGGTAGAACGGCTCGAGGTGCTGGTCCAGTTTGCCCGGCGAATAGGCGTCCCAGTTGTTCATCTCCGAGGTCACGCCAATGTGGGTGAACCAGTACATCTGAATGGCCTGGCGGAAGGTCTGGGGGGCGTGAGCGGGCACCGCGTCACAGGTTTCGGCTAACTGTTCGAGTTCCTGGCGGCGAACGGGGTCGGTGGTTTTAGCGGCGCGACTGCGGGCGAGGGCGGCGTAGCGCCGACCCAGGGTGACCATGCCCTCACAGACCAGGCGCATTCCGGTCAGCTCGGCCACCTTGGCCGCGGCGTCCATGTCGGTCCCGTAGTCGATCTGCTCCAGCCGGGCGTCGATTTGGGCCATGAAGTCGGCGTAGCCTTGGCGGTAGATCTTGCCGTCGGCGACAGTGTGCCCCGGCCCGCGTTGGGCCATGAACTCGGTGTACAGGCCGGCTTGGAACAACCGGTGCCATTCGTCCGGGAGCGCCTGGTGCATCTTGGTCATTGTGGCCCGTTCGGACCAGAAGGGGATGATGATTTCGGCCTGGGTGCGCCTGTCTTGTTCCGTGACCGCGAACGAGACCCGCTCCCGGCCCGCCATGTTGTCCAGGTCTTCGAGCGTGTGGCAGCACAACTCCGGGAAGGTTGGCGCCGACTGCGGGGCCAAGCCCTTCTCCCCCACGATCAGTTCGCCGTCGCCCAGATAGAGCGTCCGCCGGGACATCAGCTCGCGGAAGAACAGCCCCCGCAACACCGGCGCGGGCACCTTGCCCTCATAGCGCTTATAGACATCGGTTTCGATCAACGCCCGTTCCAGCGAGATGCTGGGCGGGGTGGTCTCGGAGAGTTGGCGCAGTTGCTTGGTCCGCCGCGTGGAACCCCGCCTGGTGTCCGGGCCTATGCCGACCGCTGCGTCTATCGCCAAAGTCATTTTTCACACTCCTCGGTTCTCAACCTACCCGCCGATTGTGACACCAGGGTAGTAGCGGGCGACCTGCCGGATGATCTCGGCCAGCTGGTCCGGCCCCGGAGTGGTGAACTCGGTCGCCTCGCGGCCGAGCTTGGCGAACTTGTCCATCCCGAAACGATGGTAGGGCAGCAGATTCACTCCGGCCAGCTCGATGTGATGGTTCTTCAGCCAGAGCATGGTCGCCTCGATGGTGTCCGGGTCGGCGTTCAGGCCCTCCAGCAGGATCATCCTCAGGTAGATGACGGCCCCGAGGGAGGCGAGAAGCTCCAGGTTCTTCAAGACCAGGGCGTTGGAGGCGCCGGTGAATTCCCGGTGCTTGGCGGCGTCGATGAACTTCAGGTCGTAAAGGAAGAAGTCGGCCTGCCGGGCCATCTGGGCGAAGGCCTCTTGCGCGGCCACCCCGCAGGTGTCAACACCCACATTGATGCCCTTGGCCCGCAACTTGGTGGCCAACTCCAGCAGGTAGTCGAGGTCCTGGGCCATGGCCTCCCCTCCGGTGAAGGTCACCCCGCCGCCGGATTGGTCGTAGAACAGGATGTCGCGGGAGCACTCCTCGACCAGTTCATCCACCGAATACGCTCGGCCCACAACCTGGCGCCGACCGCCCAGCGAGACCATCACCTCCGGCCCGAAGACCTGCGATTCCGGGTTGTGGCACCATGGGCAACGCAGCGGACAGCCCTTGAAGAAGACGGCCGTCCGCAACCCCGGCCCGTCATGCACGGAAAACCGCTGGACGTTGAACACGTACGGCACTTTCACCGTCAGCGACTCCCTTCCCGCGATCAACGGCCCCCAGCCTAGCGCGGATTTCCGCGCCGGGGGTCTGGCCCCGGGGGCGACCTGGCGATGAGCCGCTGTAAGTCGCTGACCTGCGGGGACGTTGACCGGGAGGCGCCGCGTCTGCCACTTGGACGACCTGCTGGCCGACCCGGCGCAGCGTCCGGCCTGCGGGAGGGGTCAGCTGCAGTCCCAGTAGTAGGCGACGTTTGAGAAGTCGCCTCGGCGTAGGCGATCAGGCTCGATCAAGAAGACCCCCACGCCGACATCGCCCCAGCTCACATGGTCATCGGAGCCAATCTGGAGCAAGACGGCGGTGTGACCGCTCAGGTCTGGGTTGTCCAGGCGCGGGTCTTCCTGGACGAAACGGGCGTAGCCGCCGAGGTGGTGACCTTCCGCGTCTGTGGAATCAAAAAGGCCGTAGTCCTCCCACTCAAGGCACCTCTCCGCCGCCCGCTCCGCAGATTCGTCGCTGACCGTGATCGCTCCGGCCTTCAGCTTGCGGTCCAGACTGGCCCAAAACTCCCCCTCGAAACGCCAATCCTCGATTGGCATGGCCATGGCGCCCGGCACGCCCTCCAGCACCAGTTCCTCCGACAGCGG
The DNA here is from genome assembly GCA_031257375.1 of Bifidobacteriaceae bacterium. Classification (GTDB taxonomy): domain Bacteria; phylum Actinomycetota; class Actinomycetes; order Actinomycetales; family WQXJ01; genus JAIRTF01. The sequence goes on along the minus strand of JAIROU010000462.1, from coordinate 2,620 downwards.
CAACTCGCGCTCCGCGTCGGCCAGGCCTGCGGCCGGGGGCGGGTTGGTCTCTTCGCCCACGTCCTGGTGGTAGACAACGCGGAACCAAGCTTGGTCGAGGGGGTTGCCCAAGTCTGCGCCGTAGGAGTCCGGGCTTTCATCGCCGCCGATGAAGAACTGCAATATGCCCTTGGCGGGGAAGCCTTCCAGGGGCGGCAGTTCGGCGAAGTTCAGTTGCGCCAGAGCCACCAGCGGCTCGCCGTCCCCGCCCACCGGCCAGGCGAACCCCGGCGGGTTGTAAACCACCCCGCCGAGCTTGCTGGAAAACGGGCCGGCGCTGCCGGGCGTGGCCGTCAGCCTGGTGACCGGCATTCGCGTCTCCTCCGCGAAGGCCTCAAGAGCCTGCTGGACGCCGGGATCAACCTCGACATCTCCAGCCGGCGGGGCGGCTCGCCGGCCCTCGCCGCCGGCGCGGCCAGAACGCCTCGCAAAGGCGTAGACGAGGCACGACCCACCGATGATGCCGCAAATGGCGGCCTGCCAGGCGGTCACGTCTTTGAAGAACTCCAGCCCGGCCAACGACAGCAGGGCAATCACCACGAAAACGATCCCCAGGATCGTCAAGCCGCGCACAGAGACTCGCTTCATACGCCAACGATAGCCGCCCGACCCGCGTTGATAACAGTGCCTTTTGAGCCAGCGGGGGCCATAAAGTGCTCCCAAGGGTCGCGAATCTGAGTCTTACCCCGCACCGTCGGGGTGCGGGTCTTACCCGGGAGCACCGCCGACCCGGAGGCGTTCAAAACCGCCATCACCGCCGTCAAGGACGACTACCAGATGGACACGGCGATCATGGTCGGCGACCGGGGAGTGGTGACCGGCGCCAGGATCGATGACCTGCGCGGCCGCGGCCACCTGGGGTGGGTCGGCGCGCTGGACCGCCCCCAGATCGCCGCCCTCGCCGCCGACCAAGGACCCCTCCAAATGACGCTGTTCGACCAGGCCGACCTGTTCTGCCTCGCCAGCCCGGACTACCCCGGCCAGACCCTGATCGCCAGCCGAAACCCGCCCGCCGCCAAAGCCGCCGCCGCCCGCGACGCCGACGCCATCGCCGATGCCGCCCGCATCGACGGGGTCCACGCCAAGACGGCATCGAGACGCGCCCCTACGGCGAACTGCTCGACCACTTGGCGTTGATGACCCGAAACCCGATCACCGTGACGACGCCCGCCGGGACGGTCACCGTCACCAAGCTGACCTCGCCCAGCCCCGCCCAAGCAGCGGCGTTCGAACTGATCGGCGCGAAAATCCCAGACAAGATCACCTACCCCGCCGGGCGCGGTTGACAGGACCCAGCCCGCCCCAAACCACCAAACCCGAGGCCACACGCCCAAACACGACACCTGGGGCGGAACGGGTTGGCGGGGCGGGGCGGGGGCAGGGCTGTGGCCAAAGTCAGCCCGCTGCCGCGCACCAGCCGCCCCGGGCGGCGAGGCCGAGCGTTTTGCCCGTTGGCGGCGGGCGGGTGGCCCGGCGCGGTGTTGGTCGCCGCCGGGCTTGTCCGAAACCGCGCGCAGTCGGCCGTTCGGGCGGCCCGCGGGCCGGACTGCGGCCGGTTTCGGACGCCGACCGCGGGAGATGCGCCCCCAAGCCGCGTTCCACGCCCGCCCGCGCCCCCGGCCGCCCCGCCCCGCCGCGGCGCGCGAGGCACTGACCCCCAGCACCACCAAACACACCCCGAACTATGTCCACAGCCCTCCGGGGCGGGGGGCGGCCGCGCGCGGCCGCTCCGAGGCCGTCACGACCCGCAGATCTGGCCCCGGAGCCAGACGGACCCTCGGCCGGGCGCAGCGGCCGGCGCGACGCCCGGCGCGCGCGGCAGGCCGGAGGAGGCCGATGCCGACCTGACCGGCGCGACCGCCTCCAGCCGACCGGGCGCTGCCGGCGGCGCCAGCGTCAAACTGCGCCGACCGCGCCCGATCACGGCCGGCCGGTTCTTGGCCGGCTCCCCCGCGCGGGGGCGCCCAAAGCGACCAACCAGACCTCCCCGCGGGCGTGCTCAGTCAATGCCGTCGCCCAGGGTTTGGCCCCACAATTCCAGTTCTGCCCTGGCCTCGGGGTTGGCGGCGTCAGCCGCGCGGGCCTCCAGCTCCGACGCGATCATCCCGGCCCGGCGGTCGCGTTCGGCCAGCTCGGCCACCAGGGCGGCGACCGTGAGCCCGCGCTGACCGGCGCGCTCCGTCAACACTTGATGAACGCGCCGATCAACCCGGATTGTGGTGGTGGCGGTGCTCATAAGCGCCACGATGGTCGCCTGATCGGGCGACTGCAAGAGCGCCCGCTGGCGACCCGGCCTGAGCCCGTGCGCCGCCGGGACGGTCCGTCATCCTGCCTGGGCCGGTCCGGCGAGTTGCCGCCGGGCGGCGGTTCGGCGCGCCCAGGCGGCCAACGCCGCCCCGCCGATGATGGCGGCCAGCGCCGCGGTCGCCAGGCGGCCGCCGTCGCCGCCGGTCCGGGGCAGGGGTCCGCCTCCGCGCCCGGAGGCGGACGATGACGCCGTGGGACCGGGCGCCGACTGCGACGGGCCGCCACTGGCCGAGGATGACGCCGTCGGCCCGGTTCCGGTCGAGGACGCCGTCGG
>JAIROU010000476.1 GCA_031257375.1 Bifidobacteriaceae bacterium | reverse complement strand
TCCAAGGCCGACCGGCGGGCCCGCCTGAGCCGGGCGATCGAGGCCGCGGCGGTCGGCGAGACGGTCGACGCCCTGCCCGGCGGGCTGGATTACGAGGTGGCCGCGCGGGGGCGGACCTTCTCCGGCGGCCAGCGCCAGCGCCTGAGCCTGGCGCGGGCGCTGCTGGCGGAGCCAGAGGTATTGGTCTTGGTCGAGCCGACCGCCGCCCAGGACTCGCACACCGAATTGCTGATCGTGGACCGGGTGCGCCGCCTGCGGGCCGGCCGCGCCACCGTCGTGGTGTCCGCCAGCCCGATCGTCTTGGACGCCGCCGACGTCGTCTGGGTCCTGGACCGCGGACGCCTGGTCGGGTCCGGGTCGCACGCCGAGTTGATGGCCCGGGCGGACGCCCTGGGACGCTTCTACCGGCGGGTCGTCGCGCGGGCGGGCCAGGGGGCGGGCCAGGGGGCGGGCCACGGGGCGGCGCCGGACGCGCCCGAGGATGGTTCAGATGCTGCCGGTGGCTGACGCCAAGGCCGTCCGGGGGACGGCCCGGCGCCTGATCAAAGCCAACCGATGGCCGTTGGCGGTGGTGGTCGTCCTGCACGCCTTGGCGGCCGTGGCGGCGCTGGCCATGCCCTGGATGATCGGACATTTCACCGACTTGGCCGTGGCCGGATCGGCCGGGCCGGCCCAGGTGACGGCCCTGGCCGCGGTCCTGGCGGCGGCGTTCGCGACGCGGGCCGTGATCACGCGGTTCGCGCGCTACCGGGCGATCGCGCTGGGCGAGCGCGTGTTCGCCGAGATGCGCGAGGACTTCATGCGGTCCGTCGGCCGGCTGCCATTGTCCGTGGTCGAGGCGACGGACACGGGCGACATCTTGGCCCGCACCACCAACGACATCGAATCGGTGGCCCAAACGGTCCGCTTCGGCGTGCCTCGAGTGTTGGTGGCCGCCACCACCGCGGCCCTGACGGCGGGCGCGGCCTTCTTTACCAACCCGCTGGTGGCGTTGGCTTTGCTGACCGGCGCGCCGCTGGTCGGCGGCGTGGTGAGGTGGTACGCGCGCCGGGCCGGGCCGGTCTATCAGCGGCGGCTGGCCTCGTTCGCGGTCTTGTCCGGGAAGGTCGCGGAGACGATCGAGGGCGCGCGGACGATCGAGGCCCTGAGCCTTGGCGACGTCCAACGCGACAAGATCGACGCGGCCGTGGCGGAGCGGCACACTTCGGAGTGGCGCGCGCTGTGGCTGCGATCCGTCCTGTTTCCGGTCGCCACCCTCGGCTTCCTGGCGCCGGTGGTGCTGGCTCTCGGGTGGGGCGCGCATTTGGTCCAGGGCGGCGCCGCGACGGTGGGCGAGGTCGCCGCCATCGCCTTGTACGCCATGCAGCTGTCAGGGCCGATCGACGAGTTGATCGCGTGGACCGACGAGATCCAGATCGGCGCCAGCGCCCTGGCCCGGCTGCTCGGCGTGGCCCAAGTGCCATCGGATCGCGGCCCGGGCCGATCCGCGCCCCCGGCGGGGCAGATCGAGGTCCGGGCCGCCAGCTTCGCCTACCGGCCCGGAGTCGACGTCCTGCACGGCGTGGACCTGTCCCTGCGGGTGGGCGAGCGGCTGGCGGTGGTTGGGCCGTCCGGCTCGGGGAAATCCACTTTGGGCCGCCTGTTGGCCGGCATCAACGGCCCGACCAGGGGTTTCGTCGGGATCGGGGACGTCGCCCTGACCGAGTTGGAGGCTGCCGCGCTGCGCCGCACGGTGGCCCTGGTCACCCAAGAGGCGCACGTCTTTGTCGGCAGCGTCGCGGACAACCTGCGCTTGGCCGACCAGGCGGCCGGCGACGAGGAGCTGAGCCGGGCGCTGGAGGCGGTCGGGGCGGGGGAATGGGTGCGCCGCCTCCCGGCCGGGATCAACCAGCCGATCGGCTCCGGGGCGGTCCAACTGACACCGGCCCAGGCCCAGCAGCTGGCGCTGGCCCGCCTGATCCTGCTCGATCCCCAGACCGTCATCTTGGACGAGGCGACCTCGCTGATGGACCCGACCTCGGCCCTGGGCCTGGAGCGGGGGCTGTCGCGCATTCTGGCCGGACGGACAGTCGTCTCGATCGCGCATCGCCTGACCACCGCCCGCGACGCCGACCGGGTGGCGTTGCTGGTGGGCGGGCGCATCATCGAATCTGGGAGCCATGACGAATTGCTGGCGCTGGGCGGCGAATACGCCGCCTTATGGCGCTCCTGGCAGGCGAAGGGGTGATGGTGGAGGACTTCGCCTCGATCTGCCTGGACGGCGATTGGTGGCTGCGCGAGGCCCTGGGCGACACCTGGGAGTGGTGGCTGCGCGCGCCGTCGCCGAGCCAGGTTTTCGCCGCCGCCGCTCGGCCGCGCTTGGCCGCCCAGGCCAACGCCGCCGATGCCGCCGGGCAGGCCGCGGCCCTGACCTCGGCTTGGCTGCCCGCCCGGGTGCCCGGATCAGTGGTCGCGGACCTGGCGCGGTGCGGCGAGATCCCCGAGCCCCGTTTTGAGCGCGACACCCGGGCCTGTGAGTGGACCGCCGCGCGGTCCTGGGTCTACCGCCGAGAAGTCCGCCTGAACCGGGCCGCCCGGGCGATGCTGGCCGCTGGCTGGCGCGCCCAACTGGTCTTCGACGGGGTAGACCCAAGCGCGCAGGTGTTTGTGGACGGCGCCGCGCAGGGCGGCCTGACCGGTCCCTACCTCGGGCGGGCCCTCGACGTGACGAGCGCCCTGGCGGCGGCGGGCCAGGTGATCGACCTGGCGGTGGTCGTGGCGCCGGTCCCGCCGGGCGAGCCGCAGGTCGGTCGGACCGACCGGGTCCGGCGCCACGCCCCGCGCCTGAACTACGGCTGGGACTTTAGCCCCCGGTTCCCGCACCAGGGCATCTGGCGCGGCGCCCGTCTCGAGATCGGGCGGTGGCTGGCGCGGGAGGTCCAGATCAGCCCGGACCTGGAGCCGCTGACCGGCGCGGCCGGGCCCGGCGGGCTCGGCGGGGACGGGCCTGGCGCTGGTGGTCGGCTGCGCGGCATCGTCCAACTGTCGGCGCGCGTCTGGGGCGCGGCCGGAGAATCGGCCGAAGCGGGCGGCGACCTGTTCTGGGATCTGCGGACGGACGGCGGCCGCCGGGTCACGTCCCGGCTCGGGGTCGAGGCGGGGCTGGCGACCGGCCGGATCGAACTGGACGATCCGGACCTTTGGCATCCCTGGGGCATGGGCGCCCAGGCGTTGGCGACCGTCCGCGTGCTGACCGCCGGCGGCGCCGAACTGGCGCGTCGGCGGGTCGGCTTCAGGTCGGTCGAGTGGTCGCGGAACCCCGGCTCGCCGGACGGCGCCCTGCCCTACACGCTGGCGGTGAACGGCCGCGCGGTCGACGGCGTCGGCTGGAACTGGACCCCGGCGGACGCGCAGCACGGCTGCGTCGGCGCGGACAAACTGGAGCACCTGCTCCGGCTGGCCAAGGATTCCGGCGCCCGGCTGGTGCGGGTGTGGGGCGGCGGCCTGGTCGAGACCGACGACTTCTACGACCTGGCCGACAGCCTCGGACTGGTGGTCTGGCAAGAGTTCTCGCAGTCCTCGTCCGGCGTTCAATCGGCGCCCAGCGACGACCCGCGGTTTGTCGCGGCGCTGGCGGTCGAGGCGCGGGCGCTGGTGCGCGAACGGCGGCGCCATCCCAGCCTGGTGGTGTGGTGCGGCGGGAACGAACTGCAGGATCAGGCCGGGCCTTTGACCACCGAGCGGTCCCAGGCGCTGCGGGCGCTGGCCGGGGCCGTGCGGGAAGACGGCGGCCAGGTCGGCTGGCTCCCGACCTCCCCCAGCGGGCCGGTCTTCGCCTTCCGCCCGGCCAGCGGGCCGGATGGGCCGGATGGGCCGGATGGGCCGGATTCGTCCGACCGAGTGGAGCCTCATGACGTCCACGGCCCCTGGGAGCACCAAGGGCTGGCCCATCAGGCGCGGCTCTACAACCAGGGCACAGCCCTGGCCCACACCGAGTTCGGGGTCGAGGCCATGGCCGGCGCCCGGCAGTTGGAGGCGCTCCTGGCGGAGCCTCACCGGTGGCCTCCGACCAGGGACAACCCCTTCTACAGGCATCTTGGGGAATGGTGGGACAACGCGCTCGCGGTCGACGCGGCGTTCGGCGGGGCCGTCTTGGCGGCCGATCCCCAGACCGACCCCCGCGCGCTTGACCGCTGCCGCCGGGCCTCCCAACTGCTCCAGGCCACGGGCCTGTCCTATGCGGTCGAAGCCGACCGGCGGCGGTGGCCGAGGTGCTCGCTGGTGGTGCCGTGGCAATTGAACGAGTCCTTCCCGAACGCTTGGTGCACGGCGGCGGTCGATTACACGGGCGACCCGAAGCCCGCCTTGTGGGCGGTCGCCCGGGCCTTCGCGCCGACGCGCGCCACCATCGCTGTGGACCGCGAAGTCTGGGACGGCCAGGCCGCCGTGGCGGCCGAGGCCTGGGTCTGGGACTGGGCGGGCCGGGCGCGACTGGGAATCTCGACGGTGGTCGTGCGGCTGCTCGGGCTGGACGGCCGGGAGTGGGCGCGGTCCGAGGCGGCGGTCGAGCCCTGGGGCGGGCGCCCGGCGCCGGCGGCGCGGCTGGCGGCGCCCCGCGCCCGGCTGGCCGAGGGCGGGGCCGAGGTGGTCATCTGGGAGGCGCTGTGGCGCGACGCGCGCGGCGTCCTGAGCGACCGCGAGCGGCGGTTGGCCGGTTTGGGCGCCCACTGGGGGGCGCTGGCGACTCGGCCGGATTGCCAGGTCCCGCCTGATCGGACGACCGCCGTCGCGGTGGACGGCCGGGCCCTCCGCCTGACCAACCGCGGGGCCGTGGCCCTGGTCGGCCTGCAGGCTAACGACGGTCGCCCGGCCGCCAGTTCCCCGGCCCAGGGGTTCTTGCGCCTGGCCGTCGACCCGCGCCCGCTCCTGCCGGGCGAGACCATCGAGTTGGCCGTGGACCGCTCGGCCGGGGTCGGCGGCCGGGCGGTCCCGATCCGAATCGACTGGGCCAATAACCCGGCCGCGCCGTTGACAGTTCAGGTTGGGCCTGAACCCGAACCGGGGCCGCCGCGAGCGTCGCGGCGCCCATGACAGCGGCAACGGCCGCGACGGCATCGGCGACCATGACGGCATCGACAACCACCTCAGCCACCACAGAAAGGCGCAACGTGACCGAAATCCACACTGACCAGGCCGTTTTCCCCCCAGACTTCCTGTGGGGCGCGGCCACATCGGCTTACCAGATCGAGGGCTCGCGGACGGCCGACGGGACTGGCGAGAGCGTCTGGGACGTCTTCGTCCGCCGCCCGGGGGCCGTCGAGGGCGGCGGCACCGGCGCGATCGCCTGCGACTCTTACCGCCGTTGGCGCGAGGACATCGACCTGCTCAGGATGATCGGGCTGAACTCTTACCGATTCTCCACCGGCTGGTCAAGGATCATGCCGACTGGGCGCGGCCGGGCCAACGCGGCCGCGCTGGACCACTACGAGCGGCAGGTCGACGCCCTGCTCGAAGTCGGCATCAAGCCGCTGATCACCTTGAACCACTGGGACATGCCCTCGGCGCTGACGCCGGCTCCGGGCCGGGGCGGCTGGCTGGACCGCGCCACGGCGTCAGCCTTCGCGGAGTACGCCGGGGCGGTCACGGGCCGCCTGGGCGACCGGGTCGGTCACTGGATCACCCAGTGCGAGCCCTGGATCATCCAACTCCTTGGCTATCAACTGGGCCTGCACGCGCCCGGCGTCAAGGACCTGGCCCGCTCGGTCGTGGCCGGCCACCACGTCTTGCTGGGGCACGGCCTGGCGGCCCAGGCGATCGCCGCCAATTCGCCCGCCGCCCAGATCGGAGTGGCCCTGTCGCTGTTCCCGTGCGTCCCCGACTCGGACTGCGAAGCCGACCGGCAGGCCGCCTGGGGGTCCGACGGCTATGTCAACCGCTGGTACCTCGACCCGTTGGCCGCCTTGGGCTATCCGGCGGACACCCGGCGGCTTTGGGAAGGCGTCCTCGCCGGCTCGGGCGCGGGCTTCGGGACGGAGGACTTCATTTTGCCGGGGGATGAGGCCGTGATCGGCTCCCGGTTGGACTTCATCGGCGTCAACTACTACACCCGCCGCGTCTGCGCGGCGGCCGCCCCAGGCGCGGCCGGACCGTTCCCGTGGGCGGTGGTCGGCCCGCGCGGCGACGTCCCGCGGACCGACGAGGGTTGGGAGATCGCGCCGGACGCGCTTCGAGATCTGCTGATCCGGCTGGATCGGGACTATGGCGGGCGCCCCCTGGTGGTGACCGAGAACGGCGCCGTCTTCGGCGACGCGCCAACCCATGACGGCCGGGTGCACGACGTCCGCCGAGTCGCCTTCATCCGCTCGCACCTGCGGGCCATAGCCCAGGCGATGGCCGCCGGCGCCCGCGTCACCGGGTACATGCACTGGTCGTTGTTGGACAACTTCGAGTGGGCTCTGGGCTACCGCCCCCGGTTCGGCCTGACCCACGTCGATTACGCCAGCGGGCGGCGGACGTTGAAGGACTCGGCCTGGTTCTATCGTCAGGTGGCGGCCACCGGGACGGCGCCGAAGGAGGATCCGGACTATGGCTTTGACGGCTGAGAGCGGCCAGGGGCCGGGCGCGGAGGCAGGCGCGCAGGCGGGCGCGCAGGCGGGCGTGTCGGTGCGGGCGACCCCGAACGGCTGGGCGGCGCGGGGGCAGACCTATCTGCTCGAGGTCGACCGGCGGGCTCCAAAAGCCGTCCTGAAGGGGTTGGACGGCCGGGTGTGGACCGAACTGGCCCTGGAGTCCAATGTGGACACCATCGGTTCTCCGGACGAGACCGCCGTCGGCGGCGCCGAGACCAGTTTGGAGCCGGCCGGGGCGGACGACGAGGTTTGTTTCACCCGGCGGCGCGCCTCTGGCGCCTGGGACCGGGCCTGGGTGAGCCTGCGCTGCGGGCCCAGGGCCGTCCGGCTGTCGGCCGGTGTGAGCGGCCCCGCGCCGCGGGCGATCGCCGACGTGATCATGGCCGGGGGGCGGGCGGTCCGCGCCACCGGCGCCTGCGGCGAGTTCCGCTCGGGGATCGGCTTCGACTCGTTGTTCGTCCCAGCGCCGACCAGCCCGGTTTGGGTTTCTCGCCCGGCCGGTGTGGCCGCCCGGCTGGGCGTGGTGGGCGATGCCGCGCCCGGTCGCCTCCACGCCGTCTTCTCTCCGCCGCCGCTGGTGTTCGCCTTCTCGCGCCTGGCCCCCGGGGTGGGCGCCGAACTGCCGCCGGACCAGCCGGCCGCGGACGGCTGGCTGGCGGCGGGGGTCGTCGCGCCGCTTACGGCCTCCACTTTCACGACTGTCAGCTTCGAGCCGCTGGACGGCGGCTGGTGGCTGCGCCTGGCCTACGAGGGCCACACCACCGCCGCCCGATGGGTCAGTCCGGAGTTGGTGTTTGAGCCGGTGGCGAGCCCGTGGGAGGCGCTGGAGCGGTATCGGGCCTGGTGCGGGGCGCCGGATCGGGCCGATCGGCCGGTCGGATGGTGGACCGAGCCGATCTTCTGCGGCTGGGGGGCGCAGTGCGCGCTGGCGGCCGGCGGCGAGGCTCCGGCCGCGACCGTCGGCCCGCCGGCGCCGGCCATGACGGCCCCCGAGGCGTCGCGCCAAGACCTTTACGACCGGTGGCTGGAGCGGTTGGAGGCCCTCGGGGTGATCCCCGGGACCATCGTGATTGACGACAAGTGGCAGGCCGCCTACGGCACCATGGCTCCGGACCTGGGCAAATGGCCGGATCTGGGCGGTTGGATCGCGGCCCGGCACCGGCGCGGGCAAAGGGTGTTGCTGTGGTTCAAGGCTTGGGACCCTGAGGGCCTGCCGCCCGACGAGTGCGTGTTGGACCCCTTCGGCGCGGCCGTGGCCGCCGACCCGTCAAACCCGGCCTACCGCCAGCGCCTGGAGGCGATCGTGGAGAAGCTGATCGGCCCGGCCGGCTTGGACGCGGACGGTTTCAAGGTCGATTTCACCCAGCGCGCCCCGAGCGGCCGACTTCTGCGGGCGCGCGGCCCCGAATGGGGGGTCGCGGCCCTGCACATGCTGCTGCGGACGGTGCGCCGGGCGGCCAAACGGGTCAAGCCGGACGCGCTGATCGTCACCCACACGGTCAATCCGCTGTTCCGCGACGTCATGGACATGGCCCGGTTGAACGACGTCTTCGAGGTCGACTCGGCCGGACGGGCGGCCGACCCCGCCGCGCAACTGGCGTTCCGGGCGCGCGTCGCCCGGGCGGCCCTGGGGGACGTCCCGCTCGACACCGATCAGTGGCCGATGCCGGACAAGGCGTCATGGCTGGGCTACGCCCGCGCGCAGGTGGGCCTGGGAGTCCCGGCGCTGTACTACGTGGACCGGATTGACAGCTCCGGCGAACCGATCGGCGAAGAGGACCTACGCCTGATAGCCGGGCTGTGGTCCGCCTATCGCCAGCGGATCGAGGTCGCCCGGTCTCTGGAATCGTTGCCCTCTCACGCCCCGAACCGTGGCGCAATCAGGACCGACAAGCGAGTATAATGGTTGTGGAATCGATGCCATACAAGGCGTCGTCCAGGACCAATTAGGCAATCACAAGCCCAGGCCGATCAGCGCTGGTCGGGCCGGGCCGGAAACGTTGGAGGCTCGCCATGCGAACCCAGGCCATCTCCGTGCCGCCGACCTCGGCGGACCACTGGAGCTGCCCCGTGCTCGGCTTGGACATCGGCGGCACCAAGCTGGCGGTGGCCGTGGTGACCGCTGACGGGTCGATCCACGGCTGGCAAGTCGAGCCCACCCAGCGCGAGCGCGGGCCCCAGGACGTCATCCGAAGGCTGTTCGCCATGGGCCACCGGGCCATCGCCGAGGCCGGCCCGGCCCAGCCGGTGCGCGCGGTCGGAATCTCCTGCGGGGGACCGCTCGACGCCCGCGGCGGCGTCCTCCTGCGGCCCTTCCACCTGCCCGGCTGGATCGACGTCCCCCTGGTGGCCATGGCTGAAGCAGAATTCGGCCTGCCCGCCGTCCTGGGCAACGACGCCTCGGCGGCCGTCCTGGCCGAACACCGCCACGGGGCCGGGCGGGGCTTGGCCACCGTGGTCTACCTGACCATCTCGACCGGGGTGGGCGGCGGACTGGTGTTCAACCACAAGCTGCACCACGGCGCGGCCGGCAACGGCGGCGAGCTGGGCCATCTGACCGTCCAGGCCGGCGGCCGGGACTGCTCCTGCGGGCGGCGCGGCTGCCTGGAGGCCTATTGCTCCGGCACATCGATCGCGCGGCGCGGACAGGAGGCGGTGGCCCGCGCCGCCGCGGGCGGCGTCCACACGTCGCTGGCCGGCCTCGGCGAAGTCACGGCGGCCGACGTCGCCCAGGCCGCGGCGGCCGGCGACCCGGTGGCCGCGGCGGTCTGGTCGAAGACCACCGACCTGCTCGGCCAAGCCCTGACCGACTTGGTCAACGT
>JAIROU010000453.1 GCA_031257375.1 Bifidobacteriaceae bacterium | reverse complement strand
CTGTTCGGCACGGCCACCTGGATGCTGGCGGGGGTCGAATTGGCCTACTCGGGGGCGATGATGGTCGGCACGGCCATCCTGGCCGCTTGGGGCGGCCTGAAGAACCGGATGACCATGATGCTGGTGACCTGCGTGCTCTGGGGCCTGTTCACGGCCGCCCAGGCGGCCTCGCCCTCGATCTGGGTCTACATCATCTTGTGGGCGGCCTTCGGCCTGACCGCGCCGGGCCTATCGACCACCGCCATGACGGTCCTCCAGGAGCACACCCCGCCCGAGGCGCTGGGCCGCGTGATGGGCCTGACGACCACTTCGCTGCTGCTGGCCACCCCCGTCGGGATGCTGGCGGCCGCCCCGCTGATGGACTTGCCCCAGGCCCCCGTCCGGCTGATCCTGGTGGTCTCCGGAGTGGCGGCGGCGCTGGTCAGCGCCCTGCTGGCGATCCGCGCCCCGGCCGCCAGGCGCCCGGCCCCCGACGGTCGGGACGCGCCCCAGCCAGACGCGCCCCAGCCAGAAATCACCGCCGCCTGAAGACCGGTATCCGTTCCAACGGCGCCGCCGCCACCACGGTCTGGCCGCCCTCGAAGACCTGCCCGTCCAAGACCCAGTCAGCCCCGACCGGCAGGTAGACCGGGCGCGAGCGCGCGCCCGGCTCGGTCACCGGGGCCACCAGCCTCGACGGCCCGAACATGAACTGGTCCTCGGCCAGCCAGGCCGCCGGGTCCTCGGGGAACTCGACCAGCATCGGCCGCAGCGGCCCCACCCCGGTCTGGGACGCCTCCTTGGCCAGCCCCGACAAATACGGCCGCAGGGCTTCGCGCTGACGGATCACATCGGCCGCCAACCGGCAGATCTCCTCCCCGAAGGCCCAGATCTCGGTCGGCCCGCCGACCTCCGGCCCCCTCCTGGGATCGCGGATCCCATGGATCCGGAAAATCGGGCAGTAGGCCCCGAATTGGAGCCAGCGCAAGAACAGCTCCCGGTAGTCCGGATCGGACGGGTCGCCGCCGAAGAACCCGCCAATGTCGCTGGTCCACCAAGGGATCCCCGACAAAGCCATCTGCTGGCCGACCTTGACCTGGCGGGCGAGCGAGTCCCAAGTCGCCGGGATGTCGCCCGACCAGACCGCGCAGCCCAGGGCCTGCTGCCCCAGCCAGGCCGAGCGCGACAGCAGCAGCACGTCATCGGCCCCCTCGGCGAACGCCCGCGCGTGGTCCAACGGATAGCGGTTCACCACCTGCTCGCCCGGCCCGGCGTAGAAGCTGAGGTTGCGCGAGTTGTTCGGCAGGTGCTCCGGCTCGTCGGCGTCGAGCCAGAACATTCGCACCCCCCACCGGTAGTAGGCGTCCGCGATCCGCCGCCACAGCTCCGCCCGCGCCGCCGGGTTGGTGGCGTCGATCAGCCCCAGCGCGATCGGCGTGCCCGTCCCTTTGTCGGACATAACCGTCGGGAACTCCGGCCCTTGGTCGGCCGCCACCAGCAGCCCGGCGTCGCGCCAAGCCCCGAAGGACTTGGCCAGCGGCGAGACCGTCGGCCAGACCGAGACCATCAGGCGGCAGTCAAGTTCGGCCAGGCCCGCCATCAGCCCGGCCGGGTCGGGGTATTCGGCCGGGTCGAAGCCGAAGTCGCCCATCGCCGTCCAGTGCCCGCCGTCCGAGACGATCACCGACAGCGGCAGCTGGCGGCGGGCGTATTCGCGCGCCACGGCCAGAATCTCGTCTTGATGGGTGTAGCGCAGATGCGACTGCCACAGCCCCAGAGCCCAATCGGGCATGACCGGCGCCCGCCCGGTCATCTCGGTGTAGGCGCCCAGCAGCCCGGCTGGGCTGCCGCCCCAAAAGACCACGTAGTCGAGTTGTTCGGCCTGGTCGGCCTGCCAGCGCAGGACTCCCCCGGCCGCGTCCAGGCGCCCGGTGCCGGGATGGTTCCAGATCATCCCCCAGCCGCGCGACGACCAGATGAACGGTATGACCACATCCCCGTTGCGTTGGACCAGGTCGAACCCCTGGTCGTGGAGCCCGAGCCGCCCGGTCGGCCGCCCGCCCAGACCGTACAGCCGCTCACCGGGCGCCAGCCCGAACTGCGCGACGCAGCGCGCCGAGCCGTAGCCGTTCCCCTCCAGCAGGTGCCCCGGCGGGTACGAGAAATGCATCCGCCGCTCGGCCAGCAACTCCTCGCCGGTCTCGGCGTCGACGAAGCGCACGTCCAGCACCGGGTCCCACCCCGACCGCTCAACCCGCACTTCCAGCCGCAGCCGCCCGCTCGCCAGGTGCCCCCGTCGCCCGTCCCAGCGCCCGATGCCGTCCCCGCGCCCGATGCCGCCGCCAGCGCCCCAGTCCCCCGCGCCGCCGGGCGCCACGCCCGGCACCGCCGGGCCCCCGCCCGAGTGGCCCGGCGGGCCGCCCGCCTCCCCGAACCGGCCGGGCTGGGGCTGGGGCTCGGCTGGGAGCGGGCGCGCGGCATCGGGCGTCTCCCCGAAAAAGCCCGCGCCACCCGGCCGGACGCGGTGCCGGGCGAGCCTGACGCGGATGGCGTCCGGCCCCCAGGGCTGGGCCAGCAGGACCTCGTGACCGGCCCGCGCCTGCAGCATGGTCAGCATCGAGCCAGGAAGTCGGCCAGGACGCCGGCGCCCCAGCGCAACGCATCGACCGGCACCCGCTCGTCAACGCCGTGGAACATGGCGGTGAAGTCGAACTCGGGCGGCAGGAGCAGCGGCGCGAACCCGTAGGAGACGATCCCCAGGCGACTGAGGGCTTTGCCGTCGGTGCCACCGGCGATCATGTAGGGCAGGACGGCGGCGTCTGGGTCGGCGGCGGTCAGGGCCGCCGTCATGGCGTGGACCAGCGGCCCGTCGAGCGGCGCCTCGAGGGCGACGTCTTGGTGGATCGTCTCGACCCGGACCTTTGGACCGGCCAGCCGGACGACTTCGGCCACGGCCGACTCGCCTTGGCCGGGCAGCGGGCGCAGGTCGACCGTGGCCTGGGCCGCGCGCGGCACCACATTCACCTTCGACCCGGCGGCCAGCGAAGTGATGTTCAGGCCGGTGGCGGCCGAGGCGGCGGCGAACCGCCGGGCGGGGCCGAAGGCGTCCAACAACCCGTCCACGGTTCGGGGGTCTTCGCGGTCGAACGGCCGCCCGGTCAACTCGGCCACGCCCCCCAGCAGCGCCTCGACCGTGGGGGTCAAGTGCACCGGCCAGGGCTGGGCGGCTATCCGGGCCAGCGCCTCGACCAGGTGCGCCACGGCGTTGTCGCGGTTGACGGAGCTGCCGTGGCCGGGCGTGCCCTTGGCCACCAGCCGCAGCCAGGCGATGCCCTTCTCGGCCGTCTGCAGCAGGTAGGCCCGGCGCCCGTCCAGATCGACCGAGAAGCCGCCGACCTCGCTGACCGCCTCGCTCGCCCCGGCGAACAACTCCGGGTGGTGCTCGACCAGCCAATGGCTGCCCAGGGCGCCGCCCGCCTCCTCATCGGCGAAGAAGCACAGCACAATGTCGCGCGGCGGCTTGACGTCCTGGCGCCGCCAACCGCTGACCACCGCCAGCATCATGGCGTCCATGTCCTTCATGTCGACCGCGCCGCGGCCCCAGATCGCGCCGTCGCGGATCTCGGCCCCGAACGGGTCGGCCGTCCATTCGGCCGGGTCGGCCGGCACCACGTCAAGATGGCCGTGCAGCACCAAGGCCGGCCGGCTCTGGTCCTCGCCCTCCAGCCTCAGGACGATTGAGCCCCGCCTTGGCTCGGCCTCGAAGTACTGCGGCTCATAGCCCAGGTCCTGAAGCAGCCCGATCACATATTCGGCGGCCTGCCGCTCGCCGGTCGAGCGCTCGTCGCCAGTGTTAGTCGTATCAATCCGGATCAAATCGCGGGCGATCTCAACCGCCGCGTCCGCCAAAGAAGAGTCCATCCCCCAACGCTAACGGACCCCGCCTAAACCTGGGGACGGTCCTTTCGTCTCAAACCTGGGGACACACCTTCGGATTAGGCTTGGGCTCCGGCCGCGCTGCCATCGGGCCGTCGCGCTCGGCTTGACGTCCGCCCTCCGCACGATGCCGCGCCGCGGCCCGTGTCCGGGTCCGCGTCCGGGTCCGGGTCCGGGTCCGGGGCCGGGGTGTGGTGGCTTGGGGTGGGGGCCTCGCCAGTGGCCCGCTTTCATGGTTCGGGGCGCGCTCGGACGATTGCGACCGGCCGCCGGTTTCGGTGTCAGTCCCATGGTTTAGTTTGGTCGGCATGGCGCCTTGGA
>JAIROU010000448.1 GCA_031257375.1 Bifidobacteriaceae bacterium | reverse complement strand
CGGCGGCGGGCCGGGCGGTCGGGTTCGCGGCGGCCGACCGGGCGTTCGAATTGAAGCAGGCGTTCGTGGCCCGGTGGAACGCCGAGATCGCGCCGAGGTATTCGGCTCAGACATTCCGGGCCGACCAGATCTGATTTGGCGGGCGGCGCGGCGTCGGGTGCCGGCTCCGCCGGTGGAGTGAGGTGGGTCCGGGAAGTTGGGCGGACAGTCCGCTCGGGCGCGGGAGAGCGCTCGGCCTGGAGACCGTCCTTTAGGCTTGATGGCGCTATGGAACAGATCCGACCAGCTTTGCTCGACCTCAGCCGCTTGCCGTCGCTCGCGCCCGCCGCTTGGGGGGCCGCAGAGGACGATCCGACCAGTCCTTTCCCGAGCCCGGCGGGCGGACGGCGGCCAGGCGCTGCCGGAGGTGGGCGGACGGCATCGGACACTGAAAACGTCGACCGCCTGCTGGACGACTTGAACGCGGAGCAGAAGGCGGCCGTCACCCACGCGGGCACGCCGCTGTTGATCGTGGCCGGGGCCGGGTCCGGCAAGACGCGGGTGCTGACCAGGCGGATCGCGCACCTGCTGGCGACCGGGCGGGCCAGGCCGGGGGAGATCCTGGCCATCACCTTCACCAACAAGGCCGCCGCGGAGATGAGGGAGCGGGTCGAGCACCTGGTCGGCCGGGCGGCGCGGTACATGTGGGTGTCCACGTTCCATTCGGCCTGCGTGCGGATCCTGCGGCGCGAGGCCGCCCACCTGGGCCTGAAAAGCTCGTTCTCGATCTACGACGCCCAGGATTCGACCCGCCTGATCACCATGGTCTGCCGCGAGCTGGGCTTGGACGCGAAGAAGTTCCCGCCCCGGCAGTTGGCCAATCGCATCTCGAACCTGAAGAACGAGTTGGTCGACCCTGAGTCGTACTCGTCCAGGGTGGCCGGGCTGAACCCGGTCGAGGACGCCACCGCCCAGGTCTACCGCGTCTACCAGCAGCGCCTCCAGTCGGCCCACGCCCTCGACTTCGACGACTTGATAATGCAGACGGTCAACCTGCTGGAAGTCTTCCCGGACGTGGCCGACCAGTACCACCGGCGCTTCAGGCACATCTTGGTGGACGAGTACCAAGACACCAACCACGCCCAATATCTGCTGGTCAGAGAGCTGGCCGGAATCAAGGCGGACGCCCTGGGCGGGCGCGGCCACGAGCCGGCCGAGTTGACCGTGGTGGGGGATTCGGACCAGTCGATCTACGCCTTCAGGGGCGCCACGGTTCGGAACATCACCGAGTTCGAGACTGATTATCCGGACGCCACCACCATCATGCTGGAGCAGAACTACCGTTCGACGCAGAACATTTTGACGGCGGCTAACGGTGTTATCGCCAAGAATCACGGCCGGCGTGCCAAGCGCCTGTGGACAGCCGAGGGCGCCGGCCCCAAAGTGGTCGGCTACGTGGCCGACTCAGAACACGACGAGGCCCAGTTCATCGCCAAGGAGATCGACTCGCTGGGGGACGAGCACGGCGTCAAACCCCGCCAGGTGGCCGTCTTCTACCGGACCAACGCCCAGTCGCGGGCGCTCGAGGAAGTCTTCATCCGCACCGGCATTCCCTACCGGGTGGTCGGCGGGACCCGGTTCTACGAGCGCCGCGAGGTCCGCGACGCCATCGCCTACCTGCGGGCCGCCGCCAACATCGATGACACCGTCTCGCTGCGGCGCATCTTCAACGTGCCCAAACGCGGCCTCGGGGACCGGTCCGAGGCGGCCGTCCAGGCCCACGCCGCCCGCAAGGGGATTTCGTTTGGCGCGGCGCTCGGCCAAGCCGATGAGATAGGCGATCTGACGCCGCGCGCCCGCTCCGCCATCGCCGCGCTCGGCCACCTGCTGGCGGCCCTGGCGGAGATGTCTGCGGAGGGGGCCGGCCCGGCCCAGATCCTCGACTACGCCCTGGACGAGTCGGGCTACCTGGCCGAGCTCCAGGGCTCGCGCGACCCGCAGGACCTCGGCCGGGTCGAGAACCTGGCCGAACTCCACGCCGTCGCCTCCGAGTTCGAGCAGGTCTCCCCCGAGGGCTCGCTGGCCGACTTCTTGGAGCGCGTCTCGCTGGTGGCCGACTCGGACCAGCTTCCGCCCGAGGCGGCGGACGGCGCGGTCGCCGGTGCCGCCGCCGGTGCCGCCGGTGCCGCCGATGCCGCCAAGGCCGCCGCCGAGGCCCGCGACCAGGGCCAGGTCACCTTGATGACCCTGCACACGGCCAAGGGCCTGGAGTTCCCGGTGGTCTTCCTGACCGGCTTCGAGGACGGCACCTTCCCGCACCAGCGCTCGATGGCCGACCCGCAAGAGTTGGCCGAAGAGCGCCGCCTGGCCTATGTCGGCCTGACCCGCGCCCGCCGCCGCCTGTACATCTCCCGCGCCGAGGCCCGCACCACCTTCGGGCGCCCCGAGTACTACCCGGCCTCGCGGTTCATCTTCGACATCCCGGCCGAGGTCATCGAGTGGCGCCGGGAGCGCGGCAGCGCCGAGCGGCTGTTCGGACAGGGCGGCTCTTGGGGAGGGGGCCAGCACTTGTCCGATGCCGTCGGCGCCGGTTCCCGCGCCGGGCGCGGCCGTGCGCAGGGCGGCCAGGCGGCGGACGGCCCCAGCTTCGGGTCGGCTTCGCCGCGCCCGGCCCAGGACGTGCCTAACCTCAAGCCCGGCGACCTGGTCACCCACGACAAATACGGGCTCGGCACGGTCACCGCCGTCGAGGGGGCCGGCCTGAACCAGGTCGCCCGCATCGACTTCCGCGCGGACGGCGTCAAACGCCTGCTGCTGCGCTTCGCGCCGGTCACCAAGCTCTGACCGGCGGGCGCACGGCCCGCTGCGACCGCGTTCACCGCAGTCGGCCCATGGCGGCGGGGCGTTAGCGCCCTGAATTCCCGACCCGGTTGTGACGTGGTCGCCGCCGCGTAGGCGTTCCCGCAGATAGAGGCCGCGGATTGGCGAGCGCCCGAAAAGAAGCACGGAATCCCCGGCGTGTCGCCGCACG